>NZ_JACJSW010000121.1:0-19727 GCF_014698375.1 Microcystis flos-aquae FACHB-1344
AGGTAACATTTTAAAATTTTGAGTGGTTGTCCTAACCACTCTATTTCTTTAGGGGGTCGTTTGGCTAGACCCCCCGCTCTATCTAGCTTGTAGCCCCTCTGTCACCCCTTGAATGATATTCCCAACCTGGAAGATAATTTAAGTCGGGTGTTTCTTGGGGTAGCTTCGTTTTATAAGGGACAGGGAGAATATAATTTAGCAGCAGCTACCTTAACAAAATGTTGTGAAGAAATCCAATCTCGCTTAGGAGAAAACAATCTCTATTTTGCTAGCAGTCTCAATAATTTAGCACTATTATACAAATCCCAAGGCAGATACGCAGAAGCAGAACTGTTGTGTAAGCGCTCTCTTTCTCTGATAGAACAGCTATTAGGAGAAAACAATCTCTATTTTGCTACCAGTCTCAATAATTTAGCAGGATTGTACCAATGTCAAAGCAGATACGCAGAAGCGGAACCCTTGTATAAGCACTCCCTTTCTCTAAGGGAACAGCTATTAGGAGAAAACGATCCCATTGTTGCTACCAGTCTCAATAATTTAGCGGTATTATACGAATCGCAAGGCAGATACGCAGAAGCAGAACCCTTGTGTAAGAGAGGCCTTTCTCTGATAGAACAGCTATTAGGAGAAAACAATCTCTATTTTGCTACCATTCTCAATAATTTAGCGGTATTATACGAATCGCAAGGCAGATACGCAGAAGCAGAACCCTTGTGCAAGAGAGGCCTTTCTCTGATAGAACAGCTATTAGGAGAAAACAATCTCTATTTTGCTACCAGTCTCAATAATTTAGCAGAATTGTACCAATGTCAAAGCAGATACGCAGAAGCGGAACCCTTGTATAAGCGCTCCCTTTCTCTGAGACAACAGCTATTAGGAGAAAACCATCCCGATGTTGCTGCCAGTCTCAATAATTTAGCAGAATTATACAAATACCAAGGCAGATACGCAGAAGCGGAACCGTTGTATGTGAGAGCTATTGCTATTTATCAAGAAAGATTAGGAGAAAATCATCCCCATACCCAAAAAGTAAGGCAAAATTTTATGATTCTGTTGTCGCGATTATCCGATGAAGAATTACAGCAAAGATTCCCCGATTAGACAGTTAATCTCTTAAAAAGTATCAGGTAGGTAAAAAAATATATATAGCGTTTCCTATTCGCAAGAGGTACATTATCGATGTTGAAAAGCTTAATCAGCAAAGGTTTAATTATGCCCCACAGGTGTGAGAAATGCTATATCTCCTTCCCCGGTTTTACTGGGGAGCGCTCAGTTTCCGGGAGATCCTAACCAAGCTTCTCAATCTTCTAGTTCAGAGAAATCGAATAAAGCTGCTGCCTTCCTTTAAATACGCGCAAAAAAGTCCCCTACAACTGGCAAAATTTTGTCTTTGCTCTGTATCTTTTATTTGCTTGACTTTTTGAGCAACTTGTGCTAGTAAATCTGGGAGCGAGTCTAAAAATAGGGTGTAGGCAACAGTATGCGATCGCCAATACCGCATCAGATTATACTTCATCTTTATGAGAAAAGCAGTATGAAGACAGGCACTGATGCAAAAGGGAGAATAAATAATCAGTTTTTAATAACCAGATTTAGTATCAGTGCAGAAATAATGACCCTACCAGCCTAAAAATAGCAAAAAACCCGGCGGGAAAATCTCCCCACCGGGTCAAAAAGGCAAAAGTAAAGAATTATTTCTGATCGGCCTTTTTGCTTGACTTATCGCCCATTTTGTACTTACGCAAGAAGCGATCGACCCGGCCCTCCGTATCGATCATCTTCTGGGTTCCCGTATAAAAAGGATGATTACCCGACCAAACCTCCACATGAATTTCTGGTTTTGTCGAACCCACCGTCATCACCAGTTCACCATTACAGATCACCTTAGCTTCCGGATACCAAGTAGGATGAATTTTTTTCGGCATAATAAACCTCTCTATTAACCTAACGTTTCGAGTATTGAGGCGCTTTGCGCGCTTTGTGAAGACCGTATTTTTTCCGTTCCTTCGCCCGGGGATCCCGAGTCAGATAACCTTCACTCTTGAGGGGAGGACGATTTTCCGGCGCTAATTGACATAAAGCTCTAGCGACACCCAATTTCACCGCGTCCGCTTGGCCGGTCAAACCACCGCCCTCGGCCTTAACGATGATATCATACTCGTTTTCCAGTCCCAAAGTCTCCAGAGGAGCCTTGATCGTCTGGATATAGGTGGGAATGCGGTTAAAATGGGTTTCTCCATCGCGACCGTTAACGGTAATTGCCCCCGTCCCCGGCACGAGACGCACGGAAGCGACCGCTGATTTGCGTCGTCCCGTTCCCCAATAAACTACCTTATTTTTACTGTCCGTGGCTTGCATTGACTTAATTTCCTCCTGCGGGAATCGTATTAATCGCTAAAACTTCCGGTTGTTGTGCCTGATGGGGATGTTCCGCACCGGCATAAACTTTCAGTTTCGTGAACAATTTCCGACCTAAGCTATTTTTCGGGAGCATTCCCTTAACAGCGTGTTCGATAATCCGTTCGGGAATGCGTTTTTGCAGTTTATCGAAGCTTTCTACCTTCATACCACCCGGTCTGCCGGAGTCGCGGCGATAAACTTTCTGTTGGCGTTTTTTGCCCGTCACCGTCACTTTTTCAGCGTTAATAACAATGACAAAATCCCCCGTATCCAGATGGGGGGTGAAAGTGGCTTTATTTTTGCCCCGTAGAATCATAGCGATCTCGGTGGCCAGACGACCTAGACGCTGATCGGCCGCATCAATGACGTACCATTTCTGCTCTAGAGTCTCTAAATTTGGTAGAGGTGTTTTGTTCATGGTGAGTTTGCCTTGGTTTACAAAAATAATTTTTTTTATTGCCGACCTGGGTGTTGGGGTGTTGGGGTGTTAGGGTGTTGGGGTGTTGGGTTTTAGTTGAAATTCCCCTATTCCCCCATTACCCTATTCCCCTATCCCCTCTGCTCGGAAATAATAAAGAGGCTGAGTCTCGAACCAGACGCTATCGGCAAAGGGAAAATCGGCGTAACCCACCCGCAGTAAACATAGTCCTTTAGCTGGTGCGGCGTATTTGACCAATTCTCGGCGCTGATTGACCCAGATGTCGGTAAAGTTTTCTAGCGATCGCTCACCAGTTCCCACCTCCACCAACATTCCCACCAATAGGCGCACCATCCCGTACAAAAAGCCATTGGCTTGAATTTCCATCTGTACAAACGGCCCTTGACGGTAGCATTCCACCCCTTGTACTTCTACCCAGGAATGGTCACGACTAGAGTTAGCACGGTGAAAGGCGGCCAGATGGTGCTTACCCAATAGGGGCTTTAAGGCCCTGGCCATCAAATCGGCATCGAGGGGACGATGGTAGTAGTGCCAACTAAAGGGGCTCACAAATAGATTGGGGATGGGGTCGGTATAGAGGGTGTAACGATAACGTCGCCAGAGGGCCGAGAAACGGGCGTGCCAGCGATCGGGAACCCGGGCCGAGGCCCGGATGACGATATCGTCATCTAGCCGAGCATTGAGAACCTTAGCCCAATGGCAAGGTGGGATCGGACTCTGCTGCTCGAAATGGGCAACTTGGGCGGCGGCGTGAACACCGCTATCGGTACGTCCGGCCCCGTGCAGAGTGACGTCATGACCGAGAATATCGGCCAGAGCCTTCTCGATTTCCTCCTGCACACTCCTGTGATGGGGTTGCCGTTGCCAGCCGTGGAAATTAGTTCCCACATACTGGATAACTAGGGCGATCCGCGACTGGTGGCAAGCTGTCATCGTTACATCAGTTCGATAATCGCCATGGGGGCATTATCCCCGCGACGGCGCAGGGTACGCACTACCCTGGTATAACCGCCGTTACGGTTGCCATAACGGGCCTGGGCTCCTTCAAAGAGGGCATGAACCAGTTGTTTGTCGTAGATGTAGCCCATAGCTTGGCGACGGGCGCTCAGGGAACCGTCTTTAGCTAGGGTGATAATGTGGTCTACCTCTGCTCGCACCGCTTTCGCTTTCGCTAGGGTGGTGGTGATCTGACCGTGGCGAATTAGCTGGGTGGCCAAGCTGCGCAGCAGTGCCTTTCTTTGGTCAGCCGGTAGACCCAATTGAGGCACTTTACATCGATGTCTCATGGTATTTTCCTGGAATTGGGTTTACTTGCTTTTTTCTTGGGGTAGGGTGATGCCTAACCGTTTTTGTAGGGCTTCAATGACTTCTTCCGCCGATTTCTGCCCAAAGTTTTTGATTTCTAAGAGATCTTCTTGGCTGTAATCGAGGAGGTCGGCTACGGTGTTGATCTGCGCTCGCTTCAGGCAATTGTAGGCGCGCACGGATAATTGTAGTTCCTCGATCGGAATTTGGTTTTCTTGGTTGATCTCTTGGTCGTCAAAGTTACCGGAGGATTCGAGGGCGTTGAGATCCTTGAGCGGGTTAAAGAGATTAACTAGCATATCGGCCGCTTGGGAAAGGGCTTCTTTGGGGTTAATGCTCCCGTTTGTCCAAATTTCTAAGAGCAGACGATCTCTAGCTTGACCGCTTTCGGAACGGATATCTTCGACGCTGTAGTTGACTTTGGTTACGGGCATAAAAATCGAGTCGATTTGCAGAAAGTCTAGCGAAGTGGCCTCCTCTTTACTGCGATCGATCGCCCGGTAGCCTTTGCCTTTTTCCACGCGAAATTCCATCTCTAGCTTGGCCCCTTCGGCTAGGGTAGCGACGTACTGATTGCGATCGACTATCTCCACTTCTGAGGGTAAATCGAATTGTGCCGCCACTACCGTCGCCGGTCCAGTTGCCACTAAACGCCCGATCTGGGTTTGATTGGTGTAGCTTTTCAGGATGATTTCTTTCATGTTGAGCATGAGTTCCATCACGTCCTCGCGTACTCCCTGGACGGTGGCAAATTCGTGATTGACTCCCGCGATCCGCAGGGCCGTCACGGCCGCCCCTTCCAGATTGGAAATGAGAATCCGTCTCAGGGCATTACCTACGGTCGTACCCTGGCCTCTTTCCAGAGGCTCTAGTACAAATTTACTGTACTGACTCTGATTCTTGTAAGTTTTTGCTTCTACACACTCGATTTGAAATTGCGCCACCGATTGACCTCCCTTGTTCAGTTATCAGTTATCAGTTATCAGTTTTCAGTTTTCTTAGCGTTCAGCATTTAACGTTCAGCGTTCAGTTTTTTGATCAGATGGTCTTTGACGACCCGATTCTCCTGCTGATGTGCGAAAAGCTAACGGCTGCCGGCCTCAAGATCCCTGTCACCTGAAAAAGCTGTTCACTGTTTACACTCTCCGGCGTTTGGGAGGACGACAACCATTGTGGGGGATGGGGGTCACGTCCCGGATCAGGGTGATTTCTAATCCTGCTCCTTGCAGGGCCCGGATTGCGGTTTCCCGTCCTGCCCCAGGGCCACTAACCATCACTTCTAGTTGACGCATTCCCTGTTCGATCGCTCGGCGGGCAGCGTTATCGGCGGCGGTTTGGGCGGCGAAGGGGGTTCCTTTTTTGGCTCCTTTAAAACCACTCGATCCCGCCGATGCCCAAGAGATCACATCGCCTTTGCTATCGGCGATCGTGACAATGGTATTGTTGAAGGTCGATTGAATGTGAGCGACTCCGGTAGGAATATTTTTCTTCTGTTTTTTGGGTCCGGTTTTTTTGGTTGGTCGCGCCATAGTTTTTCTTGATTGGGGGATATCGCAATGAATAAAAAATTATTTCTTGGAGGGGGCTTTTTTCTTCCCTGCCACTGTCACCCGACGACCGCGACGGGTCCGCGCATTGGTTCGCGTCCGTTGCCCGCGCACGGGTAATCCTAGCCGATGCCGACGACCTCGATAGGTGCCGATATCGGCGAGGCGTTTGATGTTCATCGCCTCCCAGCGTCTCAAATCCCCCTCGATTTGATAATTTGTTTCGATATAAGTCCGTAGCGCCGCCACGTCTTCATCGCTGAGATCCTTGACCCGAGTGTCAGGGTTAACACCCGTCGCAGATAAGACTTCTTGGGAACGCGATAGACCCACTCCGTAGAGGTAGGTCAGGGCGATTTCCACACGCTTATCGCGAGGTAGGTCTACACCAGCTATCCTTGCCACGCTTTTTCTTTCTCCCTATGAACGATTTTTTTTCCAAAAACGACTACAATTAACGGTAACGATTCTCTGCCCCAAGACAGTGACTTTGGTGGGTTAACCTTGTCTCTGCTTGTGTTTGGGGTTGGAACAAATTACCATGACTCGACCGCGCCGACGGATGACGCGGCACTTTTCGCACATTTTTTTGACAGACGCTCTAACTTTCATGCCTAACTATTCTGGCAACACTGCAAGCTTACTATTATATCAGATTTCTTTTACCCGTGTCACCTATTTTTTTAAAATAAATTTGGCCGCTTATTAGGCTTTTTGGCTTCTCTGCCCCTATTTATCGCTATTTTTTTTGATTTTTCAGGCGATAGGTAATTCTGCCTTTGGTTAGGTCGTAGGGTGTCAGTTCCACTTTGACTCGATCGCCAGGGAGGATTTTGATATAATTACGGCGGATTTTGCCGGATATGTGAGCTAAGACGTTGAAACCGTTATCTAAATCCACCCTAAACATGGCGTTAGGCAAAGATTCCGTGACGGTTCCTTCCATTTCGATGAGATCTTGTTTAGACAAAGTTAATTCCTCAATTTCACTAGAGACAATTTAATTTAATGATCGGCAGCATCAACCGTGCTTTTAGCACAATTCCCCCAGTATAGCTTATCAGTTATCAGTGATCAGTAATCAGTAATCAGATGTGAGTTTTCAGTTCACAGCAAAAAAGCTCCCCATCTTCCCTCTCCCCCCGCAACGCGCACGAAGTGGTCTCCCCACTCCCCACTCCCCACCCCCATCTCCCCACTCCCAGGCAGTATTAACGAGTAATATTTAGATAATCAACAGCTTAACCTTGCTGTGTTTTCACTGATTACTGATTACTGATTACTTTTCACTGTTCCCTGAAAAGCTCCCCACTCCCAGGCAGTATTAACGAGTAATATTTAGATAATCAACAGCTTAACCTTGCTGTGTTTTCACTGATTACTGATTACTGATTACTGATGACTGATTACTGTTCACTGTTCCCTGAAAAGCTAGATTACTCGACGACAATTCGCCATTCATGGAGTTCGTATTCCACACAACCATTCTCGATTAAAGGATCGCGAACTATAATTGCTTGAGCCTCTTCAAGAGAATCGGCCTTAAATAATAACATTCCGCCGCCCCTTTCTGCCCAATAACCGGTTTTTGCTGCTCGTCCTTGGCTAATTAAATCACGCACATAGTCCTTATGGGCGCTGACATAGCGATCAAAGGTAGTTTTATCAACAATGCCTTTTTCTATCTTGACAAACCAGGGCATAAATTCTCAGGAGACTAGGACTGATTAACAACCCTATAATTATACCGATTAATCTTGGCCGTCAATGGTGCAATGTAACAGAGCTATACAATTGGCTAGAGTTGTTGAAGATTGCTAGAATCGAGATAATATCTTCATTTCTCTACCTTGCTTGTCTCCATGAATCAACCCCAGGGATCTCTATTTTTTATTGCGCTTTTGCCGCCGTCAGAAGTACAGGAAATTGCCACAAAAATCAAGGTAGAGTTTGCAGAAATTTACAATAGTCGCGCCGCCCTGAAATCGCCTCCCCACGTCACTCTCCAACCCCCTTTCCGCTGGAATTTAGGACAATTACCGGATTTAGAAAGATGTTTAGAGGAATTTGCCCGCTTGCACGCTCCTATTCCCCTAATTCTCCAGAATTTTGCCGCCTTTAAACCGCGAGTCATTTATATTAATGTCCAGAAAACGCCAGAATTATTAACCCTGCAAAAACGGCTTTTACAGCAGCTAGAATCTTCCCTGAATATCATTGATAATGTCTCAAAAAGCCGAGCTTTTTCGCCCCATTTAACCGTTGGCTTCCGAGATTTAACTAAAGATAATTTCTGGAAAGCTTGGTCAAAATATGCTAATCAAGAGCTATTTTTTGAGGTGATGATCGATGAAATTACCCTCCTAATTCATAACGGTAAGCACTGGCAAATTTATCGGCAATTTTCTCTATGAATCTAGACCCTTGCAGGTTTCTATCTACAGAGGAAGGGGTTCTAGTGCTAAAATAGGAGAGAGCAGCTTTAAAAGCTTTATTTCTGGCTTTTTTGCGATATTTTAACCTATAGAGCCATTTTACTGCGACTCCGCCGCCCTGAAACCTATGTTACTCAAAAATCCCCCGAAAATCTCCCCCAATCTGATCAAACAGTTAGAAGCGATCCTTGGCAAAGATGGAGTCATCCGTCGCAAAGATGAATTATTAACCTACGAGTGCGATGGTATCACAGGATACAGACAAAGACCCGCTCTTGTGGTATTGCCTCGCAGCACCGCAGAAATTGCGGCGGTGGTGAAACTCTGTCACGATAACGAGATTGCCTGGGTAGCGAGGGGTGCAGGAACGGGCTTATCGGGAGGGGCGTTACCCTTAGAAGAGGGGATTCTCATCGTCACGGCGCGGATGAATCAGATTCTCAGGGTTGATTTAGATAATCAAAGGGTGGTGGTACAGCCCGGGGTGATTAATAATTGGGTGACGCAAGCGGTAAGCGGGGCGGGATTTTATTACGCACCGGATCCCTCTAGTCAAATTATCTGCTCGATCGGTGGTAATGTGGCGGAAAATTCCGGCGGGGTTCACTGTTTAAAATACGGCGTGACTACCAATCACGTTATGGGCTTAAAAATCGTCCTTCCCGACGGTTCAATTATCGATGTGGGGGGTGCGGTACCGGAACAACCGGGCTACGATTTAACCGGTTTATTTGTGGGTTCCGAGGGAACTTTAGGCATCGCCACGGAAATCACCCTAAGAATTCTGAAAACTCCGGAATCTATCTGTGTTTTACTGGCCGATTTTACCAGTATCGAGGCAGCGGGCCAAGCGGTGGCGGATATTATTAAATCGGGAATGATTCCGGCGGGGATGGAGATTATGGATAATCTCAGTATCAACGCCGTGGAAGACGTGGTGGCTACCGGCTGTTATCCCCGGGATGCCGAGTCAGTTTTATTAGTGGAATTGGATGGTTTAGGGGTAGAAGTAACCAGGAATAAGCATCGGGTTGCCGAGATTTGCCGTCAAAATGGGGCGAGAAATATCACTACGGCTAATGATGCGGAAACCCGCTTGAAACTCTGGAAGGGCAGAAAAGCGGCTTTTGCGGCGGCGGGGAAAATTAGCCCTAATTACTTTGTGCAAGATGGGGTGATTCCCCGCACTCAATTGGTGTATGTTCTTCAGGAAATTAAGGCTTTAAGTGAAAAATACGGTTATAAAATCGCCAATGTTTTCCACGCCGGGGATGGCAATTTACACCCGTTGATTCTCTACAATAACAAGGTGGAGGGGGCCTGGGAAGAAGTGGAAGAGTTAGGCGGTGAAATTCTCAAACTTTGTGTGCGGGTTGGCGGCAGTTTATCGGGGGAACACGGTATCGGCATCGATAAAAATTGTTATATGCCCGCCATGTTCAACGAGATTGACTTAGAAACTATGGGCTATGTGCGGGATTGCTTTAATCCCAAAGGTTTAGCTAACCCGGGGAAATTATTCCCCACCCCGCGCAGCTGTGGGGAAGCCGCTAATGCGAAAATGCAAGGGTTTGCGGGGGTGGATGTGTTTTAGGTTATCGGCAAGTATTGACTGATGACTGATTACAGTCCACCTTGGGGTCCTAGGGGCAGATTGATATTAGAGGGGAAAACTGGGAGTTGTCTTTCCAGAAAGCGTTGAGTGACTAATTCTCGGAAAATCTCTAGATCTTTTTGCCATTGTCCCAGATATTGTTTGAGCAGATTTAATCGATCGCTGCCCTCGGCCAGATTATAGTTAAAGTTACCGGCAAATAATAGCGCCGCTAAGGTTTGGCCATCGGGTAATTGCAATTTTGCCTCGTTAATCGCCAGGGATAGCTGAGAGGTTTCTAGCTGATAAAGTAGATTGATGCTGGCTTGTAGGGGGGCTATACCGAAATTGTGCCAAGGACCGGGGGCGAGAAGAGTTTCGGTGATGTATTTTTTAGCGGCATCGGGGCTACTAGGGAGAGGAACAATACTTTTCGGCGCGATACCCAGGGCTTGATATTCGGCTAAAGGGAGTTTATCTAGATATAAACCAACAATTTCTGGCAGTTTCAGGTTCAGGCTATCGGGAGAGTTAATTATCTCCACAAAGGTAATTTTCCGGGGTTGGGCGACGATGCTGATGCCATTTTGAAAATTAACTTGAGCGTAATTAGGATTGAGTACCGGCTGGCCATTTAATTCCCAGTCGGGGGGAACTATTCCCGAATATTTGAGGAAATCAACCGTTAGCATGGCGGGATTGAGGCTTTTGGCTGTAATTGCGATGGAAAGTTCTTGTATTTCCCGCAAACTAGCCAGAGCTTGATTGGAGTTATTGTCATTGGTGGTAATCATCGGTTTTCTCCGTGGATATTTAAGTTTTGTCTCTAAGTAGGTGGGGGTTAAAAATTGTTCAGATCCGCCCCTTATTAAGGCGGGATCAAAGACAAAATCTATCTTCAATTTAATTGAAACCACTTACTTAGGGTTACAGTTAAATTATTCCGGGTCTCGGAGGCCTAGTCACTAATCAACTTAGACAAAGGACAAGAGAGCCATTCCAGATAACTATTACTCAATTCTTTCACAGCCAATTCATAGAACCTCTGACCGTGTTCGGGAGTGGCTAAAGCAGGATTGGAACCCATACGACCATCGGGGTAGTTTTGGCGAAAATTAGCCGCACCGTAAATACCATGACCAGAAGCCACTTTTTCGGATAAAAAGGCGTTTTTAAGGCTTTCAGGGTAAAGATACTGAGTTAACGCCACTTCGCTCGGTGTAGCGTGAGAACCTTCCTGATCTCCATACAATTCTTTGGCTAAAAGATAAACTTCTCGCACCATAAACCAGTTGGCCACTTGACATTTAACCTCGTTTGTGTTAGGCAAATTGAGGGAATCCAAATGATAATAGGTTTCCGCAAAAGCGGCTTTTAGGGTGGCAATATTGCCCCCGTGACCATTAATAAAGAAAAATTGACGAAAACCGGCTCTAGCTAAACAAGTCACATAGTCGAGGATGACTTGAATCAAAGTGCTAGGACGAAGGCTAATTGTACCCGGGAAAGCCGTATGATGTAGGGCCATGCCGACATTTAAGGTGGGTGCTACCATTGCTTGTACCTGTGTCCCTACTCCTTTAGCGATCGCCTCCGCACATAGAGCATCTGTACCAATCAGTCCCGTCGGCCCGTGTTGTTCCGTGGAACCAATGGGAATAATAATTCCCTGAGATTGTTCTAGATAGGATTCCACCTCTAACCATGTAGATAACTGTAATAACATTCGGCTCTAGCCTTCCAAAACGAATGCAGGTTGACAAATTGAGATAAAATTAGGACGAATAATCAAGTATTTTTATGTTAACCCTTGACAACCCCCCCTTGTCGGCGAGTACGGATTTCGTTCCCAATCATCGGATTTTAATCGTTGAAGATGAAGAAGTGATTCGGGATATGATTATTTTGGCTTTGGAAGAAGAAGGTTACGAGGCTCTCGGTGTTAGTGATGGTCGCGTTGCCCTAGAATTACTGCAAAGTCAAGAATCTAATCACGGTGAATCTCGTTTTGATTTGGTCGTTTTGGATTTAATGTTACCCCAAATCAACGGTCTTGATATCTGTCGTCTGTTGCGCTATCACGGCAATATTATCCCGATTTTAATTTTAAGTGCTAAGGCCAGCGAAACCGATCGAGTTTTGGGTTTAGAAGTGGGTGCCGATGATTATCTGACTAAACCCTTTAGTATGCGAGAATTAGTCGCTCGTTGTCGCGCTCTCATTCGTCGTCAAGGATTTACTTCCCTAGCTGCCGCTCCCGTGCGAAAATTCCGCGATGTTCTTCTCTATCCCCAGGAATGTCGGGTGACGGTGCGAGATGAAGAAATCAACCTTTCTCCTAAAGAATTCCGTATCCTAGACCTATTTATGAGTTATCCGCGCCGAGTTTGGTCAAGAGAGCAATTAATTGAACAAATTTGGGGGCCAGATTTTTTAGGAGACACCAAAACCGTCGATGTTCACATTCGCTGGTTACGGGAAAAACTAGAAATCGATCCCAGTCAACCGGAATACCTGATTACTGTACGCGGTTTCGGTTATCGTTTTGGCTAGGTGAGCGATTATATTTTCCAGATTAGCGATCGCCGCTCGCGCAGACAATGACTATTTTCGCTTTTATTTTGGGAGTAGTTTTAGGTTTGAGTATTTGTTACTGGCAAGTCTCACGCTTAAATAGAGAGTTAAAGCGAACCCTGAGCGCTCTCTCGGATTCGGCGGATTTGTCGGCTTCTTTTCCCGTTACCTCCCTGGTGCGTCGAGAATTACAGTTTCTCTCCCAAAGTCTGCAAGAGCGAGAAAAGAGCTTAGAAATTCAGAAATCCTTGCTAGAACGAGCGCCGATCGCCTATCTTCATATAGATGCCGATAATCAACTGCTCTGGTGTAATCAACAGGCAATTACCCTCTTAAAACTCGATCGCTGGCAGCCAGATCAGGTACGTCTGCTGCTGGAATTAGTGCGCTCCTACGAATTAGATCAATTAATTCAAGAAACTCGTCAAAAACAGAGTCCACAGGTGCAAACTTGGACTTTTTACCCGACTAATTATCCTGTCACCCCCATTAGCGATCGCAAAGTCATTGCTCCTAAATCGATTGCCTTGAAGGGTTACGGTTATCCCTTGCCAGAAGGTGAAATCGCTGTATTTATCGAAAATAGACAGCCTTTAGTGGAATTATCGCAAAATCGCGAGCGAGCTTTCTCTGACTTAACTCACGAGTTACGCACTCCCTTAACCTCCATTTCTCTCCTTACCGAAGCTTTACAAAAACGCCTCCAAGCTCCCGAAAGACGCTGGTTAGAACAAATGGCGAAAGAAGTGGAGCGTTTGAGCCAATTAGTCTGCGATTGGCTAGAAATCAGTGAATTACAAGCGGATGCGGGGCGCTCTTTACAATACCAGATGATTAATCTAGAGGACCTCATCAGCGCCGCTTGGCAGACTGTCACCCCAATAGCCGCCCAAAAACAGATTAGCTTAGATTATTCCTCTCCGGTGGATTGGACGCTGGAAGTGGATCACTCTCGTCTGCTGCAAGTTTTCCTGAATCTCTTTGATAATGCCATTAAGTATAGTCCCGATCAGGGGAAAATTCGCCTAGAAATTCGGGAAATATCCGATACTATCGGGGAAAAATGGCTGAAAATTGACGTTATCGACAACGGGAAGGGATTTAACGAAGCGGATCTACCCTACGTTTTTGATCGCCTCTTTCGTGGTGATCCTTCCCGCACCCGTCAAAAACAAAGCACAAAGGATTATAGTACCGGTTTAGGTTTATCGATTGCCAAAGAGATTATTCAAGCCCATGGCGGTTCGATCGTCGCTCAAAATGATCCTAACACCGGTGGCGCTCGCCTACAAGTCACTCTCCCCCGTCAAAAAAAGGCGGTGGGGTGATGGGTGTGGGGTGTGGGGAGAAAAAAATCTGTCAAGTTCTCTGGACAACTGTACAAAATCGAAAATTTTCTTGTTATCACTGTAGAGAAAGAGTAGTTTTATGTTAAGCGAATCTGACCGTGAGCCTATCCAAAGAAACCAATCATCCCGATCGCACCTATTTCGCTCGTTCTCTCCAGCGATTGGAACAGGATGTGCTGAGAATGGGAACCTTGGTCGAAGAATCCTTTCGTCTTAGCCATCAATCCCTTTTTGCTAGGGATTTGGAAATGGCGAAAAAAATCGCCCCCCTTGACAAGGAAATCGATCGCTACTACCGTCAAATCGAGTTAGATTGTGCCACTCTCATGACTCTACAGGCTCCCGTAGCCCAAGATTTGCGGCTTTTAAGTGCTTTTATGCAATTAGTGCGCGATTTGGAACGTATCGGCGATTATGCCAAGGATTTGGCTGAAATAGCTCTCAAATTATTCGCCTATACTCCCCACGATTGTATGGGTGAGATCGAGGCTATGTCCCACCATGCCCAGTATATGTTAGCCACGAGCCTTGTTGCTCTGGCCGACCTCGATCAAGAAGCGGGTTCAAAGGTCAAAGAACTAGATAATACGGTCGATCGAGCCTATGATTATCTCTATCACACTCTCGCCCATCAAAGAGATATCAAAGGTGTGGTGGAACCAATCCTGCTGATGGCTTTACTAATCCGTCATCTGGAACGTATGGCCGATCACGCCACCAATATCGCCCAAAGGGTATCCTACATCGTTACCGGACAGAGAGGCTGAGGGTGTGGAGGCTCCTGAGATGATTTTCCTCGAACTCTGGCCCCCGCTTTTAGCGTTTACGACTCAGGGGGTTGAAAATTTCACTTAACCCCTCCCCCAAGAGGGATAAACCCACCACCATCGTGGTCATTGCTAATCCGGGGAATAAAGTGGTCCACCAGATACCTGTAGATAAATCCGCCAAAGCTTCCTTGAGATCATGACCCCATTCAGGCACTTCTTCCGGTAATCCTAAGCCTAAAAAGCCTAAACCGCCTAAAACCAGGATCGCATCCGCCGCGTTGAGGGTAAAAAGAACTGGGACACTCTGGACGACATTAAAGAAAAGATATTTTGATAGTATCCGGCTAGGACTGGCACCGATCGCTCGCGCCGCTTCGATAAATAACTCATTTTTAACGCTGGCGGTTTGATTTCTGACCACGCGAAAATATTGGGGAATATAGGCAATGCTAACAGCGATCGCTACATTGACGATACCACGACCCAAAACGAAGGCCAGAGCCACCGATAATAATAACCCCGGCAAGGTGTAGAGGGTATCCATGAGAAAGAGGAGAACGCGATCGATCTTACCCCCCAAATAACCGCTAATTAACCCTAAAGGAACCCCGATGACTAAAGATAATCCTGTGGCCAAAAATACCACGGACAAGGCCGCCCGGGCCCCGAATAGGGTACGGGAAAAGACATCATAACCGCGCACATTCGTCCCGAACCAATGGGCAGAACTGGGGGCTTGTAGGGGATAATTGCTTAAAATGTCGGTTGGATCCTGAATCAGGCCGATCGCTTGCAGAAGGGGCGAAAACAGGGCAATCAGGATAAAAATAATTGTCAATACCAACCCAACCCCTAGGAGCTTAGTAGTTAGGTTGGGTTTCAGAAAAGGATCGATCGGCAATTTAACAGGAGTCATCGACAAAATTTAGCCATTGCATAGAACGCTAATTGTACAAGAGCAGTGTTTTTTCAAACAGCCGGGGCCGAAACGACCATAAACCAGAGTAAGACTGCTAAAGCTAAAACAGTTAGTTTAATCAGGATATAAAGCAGTCCGTTGGGATAAAGGAGATCGTGAAACATATTACCTCCTTGGGAGAGTAGCGATTGTCCCTCTCTATCTTTGATCTTAAGTCTTTCTTTGTTCACCTGACGCACAACTTAACAAAACGTGCGATTATAGGGGAAAAGATTTTTTTTACTAGCTATGGCATTACTGACCACAGGAAAACCATTTATTCGCGATCTGGAACAATACGGTGCTTTAGGGGTTTACGCACCCTTAGAAGGGGGTTACGAGGGACGCTATCAAAGACGTTTACGGGCCACCGGTTATAATGTCCTGCATATCACCGCTAGAGGTCTAGGGGATTTAAGTGCCTATCTTACCGGCATTCATGGAGTTCGTCCCCCCCATTTAGGTAAAAAAAATATTGGTCGGGAAGCAGCCGTGGGACCGGTTTATTTTATTCCTCCCATTGCTACCTATCAATTGGAAAATTTACCCCCCAAATCTAAAGGTTTAGTGATTTGGATTATTGAAAGTTTTGTTTTATCCTCGGAAGAAAAACAATACTTAATTAATCTTAGTCAACAGGAACCCCGGTTAAAATTTGTCCTCGAATTGGGTGGGGAAAGATATTTCCGTTGGCAACCTTTGAGCAAATCTTTAATCGCTGCCTAAATTACCGAAATAACAGGGTTATTGAAATATCTCTGCCTCAACCCCTCTCCCCAGAGAGGGAGACTTCAATTCTTGAGAGTTTGTTGTTCCTTTCTCACCCTTTGGTAGCTATTCATTTAAGTAGGGAGGCACAATTCTTTGTAGGATGGGTTAGCGGTAGCGTAACCCATGCGGGAGTTGGGTTTCATGCTTCAACCCAACCTACGTTCATCTTATATTTAATTCCACCCACCCACTTAATTTTCTTAATTTCGAGAGTTTGCCTAGGTGAATTTGCAATAATATGGGATATGGTTGCCGCAAAAACCTAGGAGTTAGATCGTGACAGTAAGAGTTCGTATTGCCCCCAGTCCCACCGGAAATTTACACATTGGAACCGCACGCACAGCCGTGTTTAACTGGCTTTTTGCCCATCATCACCGGGGCAAATTTATCTTGCGCGTGGAAGATACAGATTTAGAACGTTCTCGACCAGAATATACCGAAAATATTCAAGCGGGCCTACAATGGTTAGGACTGAATTGGGATGAAGGTCCTTTTTTTCAAACTCAACGCCTTAATTATTATCGTCAAGCCATTCAAACCCTGCTCGATCGAGGTTTAGCCTATCGTTGTTATTGTACCCCGGAAGAATTGGAAAAAATGCGGGAAGAACAAAAAGCCCGCAATCTTGCCCCCCGTTACGATAATCGTCATCGTTATCTCACCCCCGAACAACAAGCTCAATTCGAGCAAGGGGGGAGAAAAGCCGTAATTCGTTTTATTATTGACGATGATCGAGAAATTATTTGGCAGGATTTAATCCGGGAAAAAGTCATCTGGAAAGGTAGTGATTTAGGGGGGGATATGGTGATCGCTCGTACCTCGGAAAATGGGGAAGAAAACTTCGGTCAGCCTCTCTATAATTTAGCGGTAGTTGTTGATGATATCGATATGGCAATTACCCATGTTATTCGTGGGGAAGATCACATCGCTAATACGGCTAAACAAATTCTTTTATACGAAGCTTTGGGGGCAAAAGTGCCGGAGTTTGCCCACAGTCCTTTGATCTTAAATCAGGAGGGTCGCAAGTTATCTAAACGGGATGGAGTCACTTCGATCGATGATTTCCGAAAACTGGGTTTTCTGCCGCAAGCTTTGGTTAATTACATGACTCTCCTCGGTTGGACTCCTCCCGATTCCACTGAAGAAATTTTTACCCTTGAAGCGGCCGCTGAAGTGTTTAGTTTAGAACGGGTAAATAAAGCGGGGGCAAAATTTGACTGGACTAAACTGGATTGGATTAATAGTCAATATCTCCATCGTTTAACGGGTGAGGAATTAGTGCCTTTACTTCTCCCTTACTGGCAAGAAGCAGGGTATAATTTTGCTGCTGAAACCGATCGAGCTTGGTTGATCGGTTTGGCTACTCTCATCGGTCCGAGTTTAACTCGTTTAAGCGATGCTGTCGCTGAAAGTCGCTTACTTTTAACCCCTCTGGCTAATTATAATCAGGAGGCTTTAAGTCAATTACAATTAGAGGGAGTTAAGGATATTATCAAGGATATTCTCGCCGCTATTACTCCCGATTTGACTGGAGAAGCTGCTAAGGGAATTGTGGAGACAACCACTAAAGCCCATCGGGTTAAAAAAGGTCTGGTGATGAAGTCTCTACGCGCCGCTTTGATGGGGGAGTTACACGGTCCAGATTTAATGCAGTCTTGGCTACTTCTCAATCAAAAAGGTTGGGATCTATCCCGTCTTCAGCAAGCAGTAAATAGTTAAATTGATTGGCTATCAGTTATCAGAAAATTTCCTGTATATTAGGGTTGACAAATGCCCTAAGATTGCTATATACTTTCTAGTATAATGGGAATCCGTGTCGCCCTGCATACCCTGCTAGGGGGACTGAGGGGACGGGGGTGGATTTTTCCCCTAGCTGTCAGGGACGATCTAGAAACTTTCTTAATTTTCAGGCATTATCCGCAACTTTTCCCTAAATATAGATTTGTTGATCTCCTGACAAAAACCTATGGGTGAAAAAAAACGAATTGGAATTCTCACCAGTGGTGGCGACTGTGCGGGTTTAAATGCCGCCATTCGTGCCGTTGTCCACCATGCCAGTGGCAATTATGGCTGGGAAGTGGTGGGTATTCGAGAAGCAACTAACGGATTAGTTAGCCGTCCCCCCAAAACCACGATCTTTGATATTGAAGGAGTTGATCGCCTGTTGGTGATGGGAGGAACAATTCTCGGTACTACCAATAAGGGGGATCCCTTCGCTTTCCCGATGCCCGATGGAACCCTGATCGATCGCTCTCAGGACATCATTGACGGCTATCATAGTCTGGGACTGGATGCCCTGATCGGCATCGGTGGCGATGGTAGTCTGGCGATTTTGCGCCGTATTGCCCAACAGGGAGGCATTAATCTGATTGGTATCCCCAAAACCATCGATAATGATGTGGGAGCTACAGAAGTCTCCATCGGCTTCGATACAGCTACTAATATCGCCACAGAAGCCCTCGATCGCCTCCATTTTACCGCCGCTAGTCATAACCGGGTGATGATTCTAGAAGTTATGGGTAGGGATGCCGGCCATATCGCCCTGGCTGCCGGTATTGCGGGGGGGGCCGATATTATTCTCATTCCCGAAATTCCCTACCGATTAGAGAAGGTCTGCGAGAAGATCCGGCAACGGCAGCGTCTGGATAAACAGTTTTCTCTGATTATTGTCTCCGAGGCTGTGCGTACCGAAACTGGCAATCGCCTAGTGCAAAAGGAAGCCCTAGGAGAAGATCGTCTCGGGGGTATCGGTCGCTATTTAGCCGAAGAAGTTGCCAGGGAAACCGGGGCCGAAACGAGAGTGACTTTCCTGGGCCACATTCAACGGGGGGGTATTCCTTCTCCGATGGATCGCTTACTGGGGGCGGCTTTTGGGGTGGCGGCCGTGGATCTGATCGCCCGGGGAGAATTCGATCGCATGGTGGCCTGGCAAAATCGGCAAGTGGTCAGTGTTCCCATTGAGGAGGCGATTAAAACCTATCGCGTCGTCGATCCCGAAGAAACTTTAGTCAAAACCGCCAGGGGTTTGGGTATTTGTCTAGGGGATTGAGATTAAATTTAGGGGAATCGGTGCGAGAATTAATCCTTAAGTATCGCCCTTTCCCCACTGATTAAAATTACCAATCAAATAAAGATAAACTCTGATAATTATTTTTCGGCAATTTCGCCGGTAAACCTAAATGATTAATAGTGGGACTTAAACAAATTTCAAGCCCAAATAAAGCCTAAACTGGCTTTGTAAGCGGCAAACACATCCCGATTCTCGGTCAGCCACTCAAAGAAACGGAAAGACATCGCTGTCCGAAAAGCTTCTAAAGCTTCCACAAAAGTGTTTAAAGGTCGATTCGCCCACCGCCTTTGCAATCCCCCAGTTAACTTATGCCACAGGATAAATGTATAGGCACAAAACACCAGGATAAAATGACGAAGTAAGCTTCGTTTATCCCTGACTTGATATTCCCTTAACCCTAACCATCCTTTGGCTTCTCGGTAGAATACTTCCACCCAATTTCTTTCGGTGTAAGTCTTGACTATCCACGACGCTGTTACTGTATCTGCCTCAACTACATTGGTGATGAAATAGTC
>NZ_JACJSW010000122.1:0-8063 GCF_014698375.1 Microcystis flos-aquae FACHB-1344
GGAGTCTGTTAGATCTACAATATATTTTTTCTTCGGCATTTTTTTGTCTGAAGTTGGATAACTTCTTCCAGATTAGCTCTTTTTTTATCCCTCAAAACAAAATTGATGCTCTACTAGCCCTGCCCAACGGATTTAGTATGATTCATGGTCGAACAGTCCACTCGCCTAAGTTTTCCAACAATTCCTATTTTTTCATAATTAGGGGTCTCAAGACCCCCCTAGCGGCCACCGAGAAAACCCTCACCAGCTAAGTATTTTTACTCAAGTTTCTGGAGGGGGACAGCTTAGGTGACAGTTGAGGGTGCGGAATGTGGGTTAATAAATAGAGACGTACCGTAGATGGTACGTCTCGACGCTCTCAAAGTTTTACAGTTCTTTTAACTTCGATCGCAATTCCTCTAATTCCGCATCCACTGCCGAATCCCTGACGGTGGTTGCTTGGGGTAAAGTGGGTTGACTAGAAGCTGTACCAGGTAATGCTCCCCCGGACATTTGTGCTTTTAGCAGTGCTAATTCATCATCCACATCGCTACCCGATTCTAGTGCAGCGAATTGATTTTCGATGCCGATGCCACCCAATTCACCGATCGCTTGACTACGGGCTTCTATCTGCACAACTTTTTCTTCCATGCGCTCAAAAGCGGACATGGAACTACTGGTATCGATACTGCCGAGGGTTTTTTGGAGTTCTTCGTTAGCTTTTGCGGCTCTGGAGCGAGCTACTAACATATTTTTCTTGGTTTTTGCCTCAGAAATCTTACTTTCGAGCGCAATCAAGTTTTTTCTCAGACTTTCTACCTGTACCGTTTGCTGATCCAGTTGATTTTTGAGAATGGCGGCGGTTTCCGTGAAATCTTTCTTGCGTTTAAGAGCTTCCCGGGCGAGAGTTTCATCCCCTTTAGAAAGGGCTAATTTGGCTCTTTGTTCCCATTTATTGGCTTCTGACTGGTCTTTGCTGTATTTTTGTTCCGTTTGTCGCTGTTCGGCGATCGCTCTAGCGACCGCTTGACGTACCTGTACTAGATCCTCTTGCATATCACTGACAGCTTGTTCCAGCATTTTTTCTGGATCTTCAGCCTTGCTCACCATATCATTGAGGTTAGCTCGGACAACTCGGCTAAGGCGATCGAATAAACCCATGACGCTCTTGTTCCTCTCGGTGTGTACTAAATCAGTTAACTGTTCTTAAAATTTCCTATCTTGCCTAACGGCTTATTCTCTAATATAAACCACGAGAGCTAGGATAGGGGATAGGAGTTAGGAGTCAAGAGTCAGGAGACAGCTTTTTTCTCCCCACACCCCACACCCTACACCCCACACCCCACACCCCACACCCTACACCCCACTTCCCACATTACCCATCCAAGTTTTCTTGTTTTAACTTGAGTAATTCCGCTTCAATTTGTTTTTGTCCCTCCAAATCTTGGAATTGTCGCTCTAAGGGGTCTTTATACTGGATTAAATCGGCTTGGGATTCGGCTTCTAGGACTTTTGCTTCTAATTTCTCGAAAATAGTCCCCATCTGACTGCTGTTCAAACTGCCCATAATTTCTTGGGCTTTTTGACTGGCACTCGCCGATCGCAATCTGGCCAGATAAAGGCTTTTCTGTGCTTTCATCTCAGCATATTTGCGTTCAATTGTCAAGAGTTCTTTCTTTAACTTTTGTATAATAGCCGTCTGTTGTTGCAGGGAGGTTTGTAGGGGGGCGATCTGACTTTGATAGGTTTGCCATTGGCTGAGAGCTTGGCGGGCGAGTTCCTCGTTACCGTGATGTAGGGCTAATTGGGCGCGTTCGTGCCAAGTTTGGGCCGCTTTTTCCTGTTGTTGTCGTTGGCGCTCGGTACGTTTCTGGGTAGCGACGGCTGCCGCCAGGGCTTGTCGCATTTGCATCAATTCCCCTTCCATCGCCAAGATCGCCTTTTCCAGCAGTTTTTCGGGATCTTGATTTTCCTGAATCAGACTATTGACTTGGGCGCGAATTGCTTGGCCCATGCGATCAAACAAACCCATTGCCGTCCTCCCGATAGGAACCCTAATAGTTTACCGAAGTGCCGCTCCTATCAATAATGATAGAACTAGGGACGGGGGACTGGGAGGGATCGGCTGTTTCTGAAGGTGCCGGACTACTGGGAGAAGGGGATGCTTGTAATTCTGGCGGTAACTGTTTCATTAACTCCACCGCCTCCTGTCGGTTTTGATTGGCCAAGCGACGGGCTTTTTCCCGTTGAAAAAAGGGTAAATTAGCGGGTGATTCTTCTCTTTGACGCAATTCCTCCAACATTCGTTCGTTAATGATCGCGGTCGAGGGGGCGGGGGTGACTTGGGGCGGTGGCGGTGGTGGTGCGGAAACTAGGGAAGATGCTGGAGGGGTACTGGGGTCCGGGGGGGCGACGGGTAAAGATTGCTTGATCTTACTGACGGGTAATTGATGGGCCGGCATTGGGGATGGTGGCGGATTCGGGGGTAAGAGGGCATTAGTCAGATTGATAGCGGTGGGGGGACTCTGAACCACTGGTGGGGCGGGAATGTTAGCGATCGGGCTAGTTTTAACCGGAGGAGCGGGAATATTAACGATCGGACTGGTTTGAGGAGTTTTCTGTACCGGACGAGCGATCGCTATCAATCGATCGAGGTGGCGGGAGTTATTTTGGCGCTGCTCGAGGGGGGAATTCTCAGTTTTCCTCGGGGTGGGGGTAGTATTGGTTAACCATTGATTGAGACTGAGGAGACTATTAGCAATTAAAAAGATCACCATTGCCCGGATACCCCAAGGGGTAAAAAAGAGATCTTCAGCTTGGGGATAGACGTTAATGACAGCAGCTTCTAGGTATTCTGGTTCCCGAGCGGGATCGATGGCTGAACTGGGTTGATGAACGATCGAGAGAGGGGAATCTTGGGGGGATGGGGATCGATCGGATTTCATGACGGTATTATAAGGTTATGCTGAAAAGTTAGCAGGTTTTTTCGTCCTAGTCTAACGTGGTATTCTCTAGATTTTCCCTATGTCTTTACATTCTCTTGCCAAAATTTTGGCGGCTATTACTCAACAGGAGGGTTGGGAAGAATATCGCCACTATGATCAAGTGCTGCAATTATGGCCAAAAATTATTAATCCCCGTCTGCTGGAGCAAACCCGGCCTTTTTCCCTCAATCGCGGGGTTTTATCGGTGGCTACCAGTAGTGCCGCTTTAGCCCAGGAATTGTCTTTACAACGCTATAGCTTATTAAAACGGCTTAATAGTCAGTTAGAGACTCCCTTGAGCGATATCCGCTTTTCTGCTGCCCGTTGGCAGCAGGATAGTCAGTTAATTCCGCTAGAAGCGATCGCGCCTAATTCCCTCAGAGATCATCCTAGCTATGTCACCCCGGAAAAACCGCCAGAAAATCCCCAGCAACCGGACATTTTAGAGACTTGGAGCCAGAAAATACGTCATAGAACCCGATCCTGGCCAATTTGCCCTCGTTGTCAGTCTCCCAGTCCCTCCGGAGAGCTTGAGCGTTGGCAATGTTGTGCTTTTTGTTTTGCCCAGTCGGGCGGGGTAAAAGATGCAATTTTTTTATAGTATTGTGGAAAGAGTGGTTTTGAGTCAGCAATCAATTGGCCGATCTTTTCTGTCTTAATTGAACCTGTATTCATCAATTCTATCGAGCTAAGGCTTGATCCCCGCTTTGTTATTGCTGATACTAGACCCAATAACCTCGGCCACAACTGAGTTGAACTCTTCAGTTTTGAGACAGTGCTGCTTTTTGCAAAGTAACTATTAAAAGATTCTAAAAATAAAATTTTTTTTGGGGATCACTAAAAACTATATGGCATATCAGTTCTAGCTGTGGTAGTCAGGAAAATACCCTTGGCACAGGGTAGGACAATATTACACAGAGCGAAAAGAGAGTCATCCCTTGAGTTCCCTATAATCATCTTCCTTTTAAAGCCAACCCATGCAAGCCGCAAACTTTCTTACCTCTTCCTGTCGATACTGCCGATACTATCAAACCCAAGGTCGGCGCGGTGGCACTTGTCAACAACTAGATGTTCCCGTCGAAGCTCATTGGAAAGCCTGCGCTTTAGCGATGCCTCCTTTTAGTACTGAATGGCAACAACTCAATCGGGTGGTTAGTTTAGAACAGTCTCTAGAATTAACCTGTACAGTGTCGCCAACTCCCGTGGTGGTTTCCCCTAGTCGTCATGCTCCCCGACAACCGATCGCGGTTTAGAAGATCTGGGGCCTAAACAGGAGCAAAAAATTGGCGTTGTCCATTAAAAATTTGAATTCACCCTCCCACATCTTTTAGAGTGCTATTTTTGAGATAATAGATCAGTTAATTGCCAAGATAAAGCTAGGAAAGGCAGAATTCAGGAGTCAGGAGATTATTTTTATTTATTCTCCCTACACCCCACACCCCACTTCCCGATAATTAATGTCGCCAGAATGCCCCCGATGACTTCTAATCATCCCCTGAAAATTGGTATAGTTGGGACAGGGTTCGCCGCTCAACGTCGCGCTGAAAGCTTGCAAGCGGATGATCGCGCCCAGCTTCTGTATGTTAGCGGTAATAGTGCCGAATCGATCGCTAATTTCTCGCAAAAATACCAAATTTCTGCCCTAGATTCGGCAGTAAGCCTGGCCAGCCATCCCGATCTCGATCTGATTGTCGTTGCCAATGTTAATCAGGCCCATGCCTCGATCGCCCGTACTGCCTTAAAATCCGGTAAGCACGTTATCGTCGAGTATCCCCTAGCTTTTCACCCGAAAGAGGCGGAAGAATTAATCACCTTAGCCGAAACCGAGAACAAATTACTGCACGTCGAACATATTGAACTTTTGGGGGGACTGCATCAAACCCAACAGCAGTATTTAGCCAGCCTCGGCAATATCCACCTGGCCCGTTATACCACGATCGCCCCCGGCAGACCGGCACCCCGGCGCTGGACATTTCATCGGGATTTATTCGGTTTTCCTTTGATCGCTGCCCTTTCTCGTATCCATCGCTTTACTAATTTATTTGGAGAAGTGGAGTCCGTATCCTGTCATTGTCGTTATTGGAATGCCCCGGAATCCGATTATTTTCTGGCCTGTTTGTGTGAGGCGCAGTTATTATTTAAAAATGGCTTAATTGCTGAAGTTACCTACGGTAAAGGCGAAGTTTTTTGGCAAAATGAGCGAACTTTCACTATTCATGGCGAGGGGGGCAGCTTAATTTTTGAAGGGGAAACAGGGCAGTTAATTAATAGTGAAGGTAGCCAAGCTTTAGAAGTGGAAACCCGTCGCGGTCTTTTTGCCAAAGATACCGCCATGGTGCTAGATTATCTGTTCGATCGGTCTCCTCTTTATGTTACTCCCCAAGCCAGTCTTTATGCCCTAGAAGTGGCATACGCTGCCTATCAATCTTCTTTGTCGGGAAAAACAGTTTTTCTCGCAGACAATTAAACCGAATTAGACTTTTTGAATTAACTTTCTGCCTAGTAAACCCTGGGGACGAACTAACAACATAATAAAGAGAATAGCAAAAGCGATCGCCTCTCGATAACCGGAATATTCTGCGGGAACAAAAGCTTCGGCAATACCCAATAATAAACCACCGATTACTGCTCCGGGGATACTTCCCAATCCCCCTAAAACAATCACTCCTAAACCTTTTAATCCGAAAGCAATACCGAAATAGGGGCCAGCGATACTAACACTAGAACCGACTAAAGTTCCTGCTAAACCTGCCAAGGCACCACTAATAAAAAAGGTAATCACGATAAATTTTTCGGGATTGATCCCCAACAAACTGGCCGTGGTGACATCTTCAGCTACCGCTTGTAAAGCTTTGCCCATTTTGGTGAAATTAACCCAATAAGTTAGCAAAGCCACCATAACTGCTGAAACCAGAAAAATAATAATCTGAATTGTGCGAATTGCCACGGGGCGATCGGCTGTACCGAAATTAATTGCGGGGGGAAGATTGCCATAAATACCATCGGGAAAAGTATAAATTTCTGCCCCGAATAAGTATTGAATGACATTGACAATCACCACGGCTGCCCCTAGGCTAGAAACCAAGGTTAAGAGGGAATCGGAACCCCTTACCCGGAGAGGTTTAAAGGCCAATCTTTCCAGAAGAACCGAGGTGAAACCTGAAAGGATACAGCCGAGCAAAAGTGCCAAAAAAAAGGGCAGGGAAAAGGGTAATTTGGCATTAGCCAATAAACCATTAAAACCGAAAACTCCCCCCGCTAGAGCGTAGGTAAAATAGGCACCGAGGGTAAAAATTGCGCCATGGGCAAAATTGATAATCCCTAAAATGGAAAAAATCAAAGTGTAACCGAGGGCAAAAATAGCATAGACACTACCGATCGATAAACCGTTTAAAACCTGTTGAAAAATCGTTACTAGATCCATTGTCAGGGTTAGCTAGGGTAACTTTTGATTATAACTGACGGTCGCCACCACATCAGGTAAAGGACGCTGCAGTTTATATAACCAGAATAAACCGAAAAGACCGACAGCGATCGCTCCTAAACTAATTATTTGCGCCATTTTCAAAAGCCCAAACATTAAACTATCGGTGCGTAGTCCCTCAATCCAGAATCTACCTAGACTGTAGGCGATAAAATAGACTAGGGTAAGGGTGCCAATTTTTAATTTACTGGGCTGTTTTAAACCCCAGAAAAATAGATAGATGAGTAGGGCAAAAACTGCCAGATTCCAGAGAGATTCGTAGAGAAAGGTGGGGTGAAAATAATCGACGGCGATATATTCTAAAGGACGACTAGCGGGAGGAATAAACAACTTCCAAGGTAAATTAGTCGGACTGCCAAAAGCTTCCGAATTAAAAAAGTTACCCCAACGTCCAATCGCTTGACCGAGAATAACTGAAGGGGCCACCAGATCAAGTAATTGCCAAAGAGAAACCCGATTAATGCGAGCAAAAATTAGGGACGCCAGCAAACCCCCGATAATTGCCCCGTGAATAGCGATACCTCCCTTCCAAATGGCGATAATATCAGCAGGATTTTGCGCGTATTCTTGCCACTGAAAGAGAACATAGTACAGACGGGCTGCAGGTATGGCCCCCACTACTAACCAAATGGCCAAATCAGCGATTAAATCGGGATTGATCGCTCTTTTTTGAGCTAGGTACTGGGAGAGGGTGACACCCAATAATACCGCCATAGCGATGAGAAATCCATACCAGCGCACCGAAATCGGTCCGAGCACCGGAATCGGTCCGATCTCCCAGAGGACGGGGCCGGGAGACTGAAAGACAAAACCTAAGAGCATAAAATTATTAAGAATAAAAAATTTTATCTTTCCTATAGTATCTTATGCTATGATCAAATACGGTGATACATTTGCGGATGTGGCGGAATTGGTAGACGCGCTAGATTTAGGTTCTAGTGTCTTTGATGTGTGGGTTCGAGTCCCTCCATCCGCATTAACCTTCGGGTCGATGAAGTGTAACCTGATTTGGTATTGACGACCGACGACCCAAAACAAAGACTTCTTACCGATTCAGGAGAGAGGAGACTTCTCGGTTTAGTAAATTCAGGCATTTTGTCCGATAAATAAGGTTTCTGTCAGTTCAAAAACTCTTTGATCTGTATTTTTTCCTTTTGACGGCTGACTCGGACAATGCTGACTCAACCAGAGGTTTTTAAATTTTTTACAGGAAGTCTAATATCATTTTGCCAAAGTAATGAGAGACTTAGTTGATTATTCTCAGGCGCAATTTCGCTCTGAGAAAAGAATTGCACTTGCAGATGTCAGTCACGACTATTGAAATTGGTACAACGTCCCTTAAATGAGTTACACCAAATAAGTGACCTAGATCGTGTGACTGGTAAGAGGGAGAGGAACAATCTATCCTAAACAGTAATAGAGAGCTAGATAGCAGAATACTCCTTAGCAATATCTCGCTCTAGCTCTCGATGTGGAATACGAGAAGACAGACAAGGTTAGGTCCTGACAGGGGGACAAGCCAGCTGAAAAGCTTATGTAGCATGGAATACAGACACAGACTCCCAAAAAAGATAAGTCATATTTACCATATATGACCTAAATAACGAAAATGATAA
>NZ_JACJSW010000123.1:0-73564 GCF_014698375.1 Microcystis flos-aquae FACHB-1344
AATCTATCGGCGACTACCTCGGCCGATGGCATCAATTCTTTCACCAAATTTTTATAGGGCAACCAAAGGTCTATGCTCACTTCTTCAATTTGCTCTAACACCTCTTTTCCCCAGCCTGTAAGCGTTTCTCTCAACTCCTCTTGTGTTCGCTTCTCTAGAATAGCTATTAGTTTTCCCGTATCTAAATTTACTAAAACCGCACAGTAATTTTTTTGCCCTTTGACTAGAGCAATTTCATCAATTCCTAGTCTTTTTAATTCCGATAGGTCTGGCTCTGTAATTTCTTCGGCGATGTCCTCTATCATTCTTTGAATCTCTTCTTCCGTTACGTCATTTCTTCGGCTAACATTTAAAATATCTCCTGATTTTAATTGTTCGAGTATATTCTCGGCTAGTCTTTTCGTATAGGTTCGTTTCTTGGCGACAAAATCTAACTCTTCGCTAAAGGGTTTCTGACAATTATCGCACTTAAATTGACGACGATTAACTTGTAGGTACACTGGTTGTCCTGAGATTGGTAAATCTTTGACTAAATGTCGATGATTTTGGTGGAGTTTATCGCTCTCTAACCCACAACGAGGACAGATTGCTTTTTGATTTTTCGATTCGATTCGGAAAACTATACCGATATTTTCTAGGTGTCGATAGCCTTGAATACAGGTTTCTTGTAGGTTCAAAAATTTGTCAAGTATCATAAGTAAAATAATCTCGTTTTTGGCAATTATATCAAATCTTAACTCAATTGTCTATCTTTTGGCATTAACCTGTTTGTGCTTTAAGTCGTTCCCTGTATGGATTTCAGCTACTTTTGAGCTTAGGTACTCTCATCGAATTTTATTTTAAGTTAATTATTTGCATAACAATTCCCGAAGAGCCGAGATTTGGAAATTATTTGAAGCGAAGTAATAGGAATACCAGCTTTATCCATATCCAAAAGTTATACTAAATCCTGTTGAGAAGGTGTAGAATAGGCGTTGGGTTTCATGCTTCAATCCAACCTAAGTTCTATAAAAATTATCCGTAAACCCAAAAAAAGGAAGCTGAATCATGAAAATTACTATCGATATTCCCGATGAATTGCTTCAACATTACAACTACAATAATATTACCCGTGAAATTTTAGAGGCTTTGGTGGTGCAGGCCTACCGAGCGGAAAAAATCACCAGTGCCGAGGTCGGAAGTATTTTAGGTCTATCTTCTCGTTGGGTGGTGGATGCTTTTTTGAAAAACCATGATGCCGATTTACATTACGATGAAGTCGATCTAGACAGCGATCGCAAAACTCTTCAGCAACTTCGCAACAAACACGATCATAGTCTTTTTTGATCGTCGTTTCAATTAAATTGAAGATAGATTTCGCCTTTGATATCCCCTTAATAAGGGGGGCGCTGATCCCCCCTTGATCCCCCCTTAATAAGGGGGGCGCTGATACCCCCTTGATCCTAGGGTTGATTCATAGTAGGGTTGATTCATGAATCAACCCTACTACCCTTAATAAGGGGGGTGCTGATGATTTTTAACACCTACCTACTTAAAACTACATTCCCATAATTTCGTAACCGGAATCTACATAAATAATCTGTCCGGTAATACCACTAGCAAGATCACTGGCTAAAAAAGCGGCCGTATTTCCCACTTCAATTTGTGTCACCGTGCGATGTAAAGGAGCGATTTCTTCCACATGATGGATCATATCAAGAATTCCCCCCACGGCCGAAGATGCCAAGGTGCGAATTGGACCGGCGGAAATACCATTAACTCGGATCTTTTGGCCACCTAATTCGGCGGCTAAATAGCGAACACTCATTTCTAAACCAGCTTTTGCCACCCCCATTAAATTATAGTTAGGAATTACCTTGACACCACCGAGATAGGTAAGAGTGATAATACTTCCCCCTTCCGTCATCAAAGGTTTAGCCGATCGAGCTAGACGGGTTAGGGAAAAAGTGCTAATATCTAGGGATTTAGTGAAAGCTTCCCGAGGGATGGCGGTAAAATCGCCCGTTAAACCCTCTTTATCGGCAAAAGCGAGACAGTGAATCAAAATATCCAGTTTGCCCCATTTTTCCGCCACTGTAGCGAAAGTATCTTCTACCTGTTGGTCATTTTGGACATCGCAGGGGACATAAAAAGCGGGATTAAGTTCATCGGCCAATTCTCGCACCTTTTTCTCAAAGCGGCCTTTTTCGTCGGGGAGATAGGTGACACCGATATTCGCACCAGCTTGATGGAGTTGTTGGGCAATTCCCCAAGCGATCGAGCGATTATTGGCAATTCCTGTCACTAGGGCGTTTTTTCCCGTTAAATCTAACATAGTTCTCGTTTCTCTTACAAAAATCTCCCCAATAGCCGACCCCAGCGAGATTCGGTATAATAGGGATACAGATAACGGGGCAGCAATGATCACCCCTCCCCCATTGTCTGGCAAAAAGCGCCCAAAACTTTTCCCAGTTTAGGGAGCGGTTATGTTTAATAGAGGTGAAACTCGTTGCATAATAAAAACAATTTTCCCCTTTTTTGGATGTGAGATGGACTTATCCCTAATACAAGACAAACCCCTAGCAGATGTGTTCCGTCGAATCGGCAGCGGCAATTTCCCCCCGGTGGTGGAATTGTTCGAGCGTGGCAAAACGATCTTTTTCCCGGGAGATCCCGCCGAAAGAGTCTATTTTTTGCTGAAAGGAGCCGTTAAGTTGTCGCGAGTCTATGAAGCGGGAGAAGAAATTACCGTGGCTCTACTGCGGGAAAATAGCGTCTTTGGTGTGCTATCCTTACTCACCGGCCAGCGATCGGATCGTTTTTATCATGCCGTGGCTTTTACTCCGGTAGAATTACTCTCGGCCCCGATCGATCAGGTAGAAAGGTCCCTCCGCAATAATCCCGATTTATCAATGTTGATGCTGCAGGGGTTGTCCTCGCGCATTCTGCAAACGGAAATGATGATCGAAACCTTGGCTCACCGGGATATGGGTTCCCGTTTGGTCAGTTTTTTATTGATTCTCTGTCGTGATTTTGGGGTTCCCACCACCGATGGTATCCGGGTTGATCTAAAATTGTCTCACCAAGCGATCGCAGAGGCGATCGGTTCTACCCGCGTCACTGTCACCCGTTTATTGGGAGAGCTGCGGGATCAAGAAATGGTCTCAATTTACAAGAAGAAAATTACCGTCCATAATCCCGTCGCTCTCAGTCAACAATTTACTTAAATTCTGGATGACTAGCGCTTATATTTTGGTTTTGGCCATCGTGGTTTTAGGTGGTCTGATAGCGGTGATTGGCGATCGCATAGGGAGCCGTATCGGTAAGAAAAGGATGCGTTTATTTAATCTGCGTCCGAAACAAACCGCAACTTTAATGACGATTGTAACGGGAATTTTTATCGCCGGCTCGACTTTAATTGTCTTGTTTGCTTCTAGTAAATCCCTGCGTCAAGGGGTTTTTGAACTGGATCGTCTTTTAAATGAACGTCGTGCCGCTATTAAGGATTTGGAAAGTCAGGTAAGAAAAACCACCGAACAAAAAAATCAGGTGGAAAAGGCGTTAAAAACGGCTAAAAGTGAACAGATAGCTGTGCAGAAACGTCTAGAGGTTCTTAACAAAAATTATCAAGCTTCTCGTCAACGTTTGCGATTAGTTTCGGGACAGTTAGAAAAGTTTCGGAAGGAAGTGGCTAATTTAAATAATGAACGAGTTATTTTAACTAATCAAAAGGCACAGTTAATCAGTCAACGGGATCAATTGTTCCAACAAAAATCAATTCTTTCTAGTCAAATCAATCAACTACAAACCACCGTTCAAGTTAGAGATAAAGAGTTGGCTAATCAACAAAATTTATTAACAATCAGACAAGCGCAACTTCAACAGTTGGAAACCCAACAAAAAACCCTACAGCTAGAAATTGATCGCCGGGATCAACGCATTGGAGAACTCGATCGCTCGATTGTGGATAAAAATTTGGCTTTGGAACAGCGCGAGGGAAAATTAAAAGATTTAGAAACCCAAATGGCTTTTCTTAAGCGGGAAGTGGAAGTTTTAGAGCAATACTATCAAACCTATCAAGAATTGCGAGAAAAACAAATCGCTATTTTCCGGGGACAGGTGTTATCTTTTGGAGCTTTTCGTATTGTTGATCCCCAAGCTATTGTCACTGTTATTGATAAGTTATTGCGAGAAGCGAATATGAATGCTATCCGTGCCACCCAACCGAATCAGCCTAATTTTGACCAGCGTTTAGTTAAGATCACAAAAGCACAGGTAGAACAGTTAAGTCAACAATTACAGGACGGTAAAGAATATGTGGTGAGAATCCTTTCAGCAGGTAATTATGTCTTAGGAGAAACCGAGATTCGTGTCTTTGCTGATGTGGTTCCCAATCAAAGAGTTTTTGAGGAGAAACAGGTAATCGCTGCCGTTTCCATTGATCCCCAAAATATGACAGAAGAAGACCTACAAAAGCGGTTAGATTTACTCTTAGCTTCGGCTCAATTTCGCGCTAGAAGTGCGGGAGTTTTAGGGTCAATTCAGGTGGAAGATGGTTTATTAACTACGGTAGTTAACTTTATTGGTCAAGTCAAAAAGTCGGGTAATTCTATCGAGACACTTGAGGCGATTGCTGCTAGTAAAACTAATACGGCTGGACCTTTAACTTTGCGTTTGGTAGCGGTAAAAGATGGTAAAATTGTTTTTAGTACGTCCTCTTAAAAGATAGCTAAAGTTAGGAGTTGAGACTAAAATCAATTCCTTCGTAAATATCAGCAAGATTTAAGCTAATTCCTAAAGAATCTAGAGATATAATTCCCCTGGCTGGGGTGTATTCTTGTAATAACCAATTATTTTCTGAGGTTTTGCTATAGGATTCTATTAGTATCTCCCCTTGACTGACGAGAAGATATTGGTTTAATTGGGGTATAGAACGATAATAACGAAATTTATCACCCCGATCATAACCAGAGGTGGAAGGAGATAAAACTTCGATAATTAGGCAGGGATTTAAAATTTCATCGTTGCGATTATCACTAAATAATGGTTCCCCGGCAATAATCATTAAATCTGGGTATAAACCGCGATTATATTGGGGTATCCATAGTCGCAAATCACTGGGAAAGACTTCATAAATAGTTTTCCTTAAAGCATTGTCTAACAAGCGAATTAAATTGCGTACCAGTCGATTATGATTGATGCTTCCCCCTGTCATCTCGATAATTTCTCCGTCGTGATATTCGTGTTTAACCTCGGCTATGGTTTCTAAATTACGATATTCTTCTAAGCTGAGGGTTTTGGTAGGAGATCGAGTTAGCATTTTCTCTGTCACAGAATTTTTAATCCTCCTGATTATAACCTAGATCACATAAAAAAGGTTATGATTCATAAATTATTCCTCAATTAAAATCAATTCCTTCGTAAATATCGGCAAGATTTAAGCTAATTCCTAAAGAATCTAGAGATATAATTCCCCTGGCTGGGGTGTATTCTTGTAATAACCAACTATTTTCTGATGTTTTGCTATAGGATTCTATTAGTATCTCCCCTTGACTGACGAGAAGATATTGGTTTAATTGGGGTATAGAACGATAATAACGAAATTTATCACCCCGATCATAACCAGAGGTGGAAGGAGATAAAACTTCGATAATTAGGCAGGGATTTAAAATTTCATCGTTGCGATTATCACTAAATAATGGTTCCCCGGCAATAATCATTAAATCTGGGTATAAACCGCGATTATACTGGGGTATCCATAGACGTAGATCGCTCGATTGAAGACGATAATTAGTTCCTCTTAAAGCTAATTTTAGCAGGACAATCAGATTAATGAGAATACTATTATGATTGATGCTTCCCCCTGTCATCTCGATAATTTCCCCGTCGTGATATTCGTGTTTAACCTCGGCTATGGTTTCTAAATTACGATATTCTTCTAAGCTGATAGTTTTGGGGGGAGATGAAGTCAACATTTTTCCAGATTAGAGATTCTTTTATTTAATCATAACACAATTAATGCTACCCATTTAATTCTAATTCCCCTTGGAGAAAATCAATAAATTGTCTAGCAGTTCTTCCCGAGCGCCCATTATGTTGGGTTGCCCATTGTTTGGCACGAAATTCTAATTCTTCTAAGCTAATTTTTAATTTAGCTAAACTGGCTAAATGACGCACTATTTCCAAATATTTTTCTTGATTAGCCGGTTCAAAAGTGAGGGTTAAACCAAAGCGATCACTAAAGGATAATTTTTCTTGTACTGTGTCCCAATTATGCACTTCATCACTATCTTTTGGTCGGGGTCGATCCGCAAAAAATTCTCTGACTAAATGTCGGCGATTAGAAGTGGCATAAACTACGACATTTTTCGGTCTAGCGGTGACGCTTCCCTCTAAAACAACTTTTAAAGCTTTAAAAGCTTCATCATCTTCTTCAAAGGATAAATCATCGACAAAGATAATAAATTTTTGGGGCAAATCTCGCAAGATTTCAATAATTAATGGTAGGTCTTTTAACTGCGATTTTGCCACTTCAATTAAGCGCAATCCCTGACTATGATATTTTTGCAATAATCCCTTAACCAGAGAGGATTTTCCTGAACCACGGCAACCATAGAGTAAGACATTTAAAGCGGGATAACCTGCTAATAAAAACTCAGTGTTTTTAATCAAGGTTTTCTTAGCCATTTCATAACCGACTATGTCTTGAATCTGCACGGGATCGGGATGATTAATTCCTTGTAATCTGCCTTCTTGCCACCTTAAAGCTTGATAACGGGCAAAAATTCCTGTACCACACTCACGATAATAATCGGCTAGAGCTTCGACTAATTCCGTCCAATCTAAACTAGAATGGAGGAAACTTTCTAATTTATTGTCCACTTCCCAAGCGGGGAAAATTAGAAATTTAATTTGTTCAAAAACTGTCGAATTACTTAAGCTATAAATGCTAGAGTTATAAAGAGATTGGAGGATAGATAAATCCTGTTTAACGCCATTAATTAAAGATTCGGGTAACTCCCAAACACTTTTTTTCTGTACCTGTTGACTAAAGGGATTATCATCTAATAAAATTTGTTCGATTAGAAAATCATTCCAACTGATATTTCTGGATGCTAAAGCTTGAAACAATTGACCATAAGCTTTGAGAAAATCGGCAACATTATCCGTAGATAATAGGGTAATAAATGCCTGGCCAATAGCATTATCAAAAACCCCTTGATACAAAACTAACAAGCTGACTTTTTTGTAAATTTCAGAGTTCATTTTTAATTCTCCACTAATAACTAAGATTTCATGGCCGCCTTTTTGCAATTTCTAATCCGATTTAATAATTGCCGCCTTGTAGCCGAGGGAATGCCAATCAGTTATTATACTAGCAAGATAGGGCGATATCTGCAACATTAAGGTTAAAAAGGGAGAAATGCCTACCGACTAATTCTTAGGATTTCTTGAATTGATTCTCGATAAAATTGATAACTTATAGCAGTTATCTTCATGGTGAGGTGCAAAGTTTTCGTTTTGGGGAGACGGTCGATGATACCCTGTCAGGTTACACATCATCTTGAGGAGAAACGCTATATTTGATAAAATTTAACCAATCTTGGATTTCCTGTCCTAACCAGAGACATTCATCCTCGCGGAGATTCTGACCGATCAGATAATAATTTTTAGCCGTCCGCAGACGAATCTGATAGTTACCTTCTGTGCCATTGCTATGGAGAAAAATACCCCATAAATCTTGAGTTCTGAAGGCAAATTTTTGGTAGATAAAATTGAAAACTTTATATTTAATTAAAACTTCTTGAGGTGTAAGAATTAATTGCATCTCACGCAAACAAATAAAACCAATTAGAGCTACAATAAAGGTAAGAATCGGGGAGATAAAGACAGTGACAGTAAGGACAATCGCCAAAGACCAGAGGGTAGCTGCATCGGAAGGTAGCTTAATTTTTGGGGGTAAATTAATCTCTAAATTATCCCGGTGTTTAGCGATACGGATGGAACTGTGGGGAGGTTTTGGTAATTTCTTAGGATCGATTAAACTTGATGCTTGGCGATAGTAGGGATGTTGGAGAAATTTCAGAGCTTCTCTGGCACTTTTAAACCGCTTTTCTACCGCTACATCGGTCATAGTTTCTAACCAATCGATTAAATCATCATCAATTGTCACCCGTTGGCGAAATTGAATTTTAGAGTCGCGGTGGGGCAATTCTATCGGGACAATTCCCGTCAATAAATGAATTAAAGTCATACCTAAGGCATATAAATCAGAACTGGGAACCGCCCGGCCCCAAAATTGTTCTAGAGGTGCATAACCACTCGTTCCCACCACAGTAAAAGTAACTCCCGTCACTGCACCGCGGGACTGGACTGCCCCAAAATCTACTAAATAAACGTTATTTTCCGAGTTAATAATTAAATTACTAGGTTTAATATCTCGATGTAATACTGGGGGCGATAATTCGTGCAAATAAATGAGAATTTCGAGAACTTCTTCGGCAATAGTCCGAATTACCGTAGCGGTGAAACGTTGCCCCCTTTCTAAGCGCTCGCTTAGGGATTCTCCCGGTATATAATCTTGTACAAGCACAAACCAAGGAATCCCGTCACCTTGATTTTTATCGAGGGAAAAATAATCGCGATAGCGGGGAATACGGGGATGATGGAGAGAAGCTAAGACGGCTGCCTCCCGTTCAAATAATTTTAATTCTTCCCACTCCATCTGGGGACTAAAAGCGAGGAGTTTAATAATTACCGATTCTTGGGATAATACATCTATAGCTAACCAAGTTTGACGACCGATAGCGGTATTTCCTAGGCGTTGTTGTAGTTGGTAACGTTCAGCTAAAAGAGAATCAGAAGTAAAGGTCATAGTGGCTTTTCCCTTATTTAGGGTCTGCTGAAAAAGTTTTTCCTGGGGACAGGGGTTGGGGGGGCCACACCCCACACCCCACACCCCACCCCTATAACTGATTTAGAAAAACCAACCGTAGGAATGAAGACCTTTACCTAAAAGATTCACCCCTAAATAACATACCCAAACCACAACAAAACCACTCGCCGCTAGAATAGCTGGTTTTCTTCCCTGCCATCCCCGGGTAATGCGGGCATGGAGATAAGCGGCAAACACTAACCAAGTGATTAGCGCCCAAGTTTCTTTCGGATCCCAACTCCAATAGGAACCCCAAGCTTCATTCGCCCAAACCGCCCCGGCGATGATACCGATAGTGAGAAGGGGAAAACCGAGACCAATGACCCGATAACTGATATTATCGAGGGTTTCTGCCAAGCTGAGACGTTGGGGCGAAAGGGTCGTCATCGCTGTTAAGGTGGGAGTTAAAAGGGCGGTTGTGCCACCGTTAGCCGTTTCCATGAAAATTGGGGCGGAAAGAGTGGTAGATAACTTATTTTGCAGACGATAGGCCCCCGTACCCACGGAACTGCCTTTTAACTCGATATTTTGACCTCTAGTGACGATCAGAAAAGCGATCGCCATCAGGGAACCCACCATCAAAGCAGCATAACTTAACATCATGACGCTAACGTGCATCATCAGCCAATTCGATTTTAAAGCTGGAACCAAGGGCGCCGAAGTTTGCATTTCCCCGGGTAAAGACAAAGTGGCAAAAGCAGTAATCCCCATGGCTACAGGAGTCGTCACCACCCCCACCAGGCGACTGCGGCTATTGTACTCAGCAATTAAATGAACCGCAGTTACACCCCAAGCGAGAAAGAATAAAGATTCGTAAAGATTGCTGATGGGGAAATAACCCGCTTCTAACCAGCGCGCCCCCAATAAAGCGGCGATACAGAGGTTAGCGATGGCCACTCCCGTGCTGCCCAGGCCGGGCAACAAAGGTATGCTAGGAAAGGCTGCCCCGGCCCAATAAACCAGCATGGTTAAAAACAGGACTAAAAAAGAAGTGTTATCGAGAAAGTTCTCTAAGCTAACTAAATTCATGGGATTTCTCTCGTTTGTCGCTCGCTCGCTACCAAGTATTCCATCCTCTATCCTATCCCATCGGTAAGGCGATCGAGACAGGGAATTGTTAGTATGAACTTTGCATTTTCACTCTGACCCACCCTAAAAATTATGGCTAATCAAGAAGATAATCAATTTTCCTGGTCGCGTTTGCCTCTGTTAGGCAAAATCCTGATCATTTGTTCTGGTGTTGCCGCTTTAGGCTATTTTCTTATCCCTCGTCCCTCAGAATTATCCAATATTCCCCTCGAACCCTACAGCGAATTTATCAGTAGAGTGGAACGGGGCGACATCAGTAATGTCAAAATTGGCAATCAAGTCATCTATTATCAATTAAAAAATCCTTTAGAATCCCTGCCTATTCCGGGTAATCCCCCCGTTAATCCCCCAGAATCAAGTCATCCCTTTTACGGTGATTCTAGTTCTCTGGACAGCAAACCAAGCAGTAATCTAGTCTCCAGACGAGTCTTGGCCACGATTCCAGTCGATAACCCCCAATTACCCCAACTATTACAGCAAAAAGGCGTAATCTTCGAGGCGATTCCTGTGGCCGAAAACAGTTGGATCACCACTCTCCTCGCTTGGGTGGTTCCTCCCTTAATTTTAGTCGCCGCCATGCAGTTTCTGTTCTATCGCAACGATGACACGCGTAAATCACTGCTTTTTAATAAAAATCTCGCTAAAGTTTACGGAGACGGCGAAAAATATCCGATTACCTTCAGTGATGTGGCCGGGGCCGAGGAAGCAAAAACCGAGTTAAAGGAAATTGTCGAATTTCTCAAGGATGCCGAGCGCTTTAATAAAATTGGGGCGCGTATTCCTAAAGGTGTTCTCTTGGTCGGACCGCCGGGGACGGGAAAAACCCTCTTAGCAAAAGCGGTCGCGGGGGAAGCGGGAGTGACGTTTTTTAGCATTTCGGCCTCGGAATTCGTGGAATTATTTGTCGGGACCGGGGCAGCCCGGGTGCGGGATCTATTTGCCCAAGCGAAGAAAAATGCCCCTAGCATCATTTTTATTGATGAATTGGACGCGATCGGTAAATCGAGAAGTTCGGGATCGGGAACTAGCGGCAGCAATGATGAGCGCGAGCAGACTTTAAACCAACTTTTGACAGAAATGGACGGTTTTAGCCCCAAAGAAGCCGTCGTCATCGTTTTAGCCGCCACCAATCGCCCAGAGACTCTTGATGCCGCTTTATTGCGTCCGGGGCGCTTTGATCGCCAAGTTTTGGTGGATCGTCCCGATTTAGCGGGAAGATTGGCAATTTTGGAAATATACGCCCAACGAGTCCAGATGGGTGAAGATGTTAACCTCAAAGCGATCGCCACCCAAACCCCCGGTTTTGCCGGTGCCGATTTAGCCAACCTCGTCAATGAGGCGGCTCTTTTGGCTGCCCGCAATAATCGGGAAAAAGTCAGTCAAATTGATTTTAAAGAGGCGATAGAAAGAGTTATCGCTGGTTTAGAAAAGAAAAGTCGGGTTCTCTCCGAAAAAGAAAAGAAAATCGTCGCTTATCACGAGGTCGGTCATGCTTTAGTTGGCGCTGTCATGCCGGGAGGTGGTCGGGTGGAGAAAATTTCCATCGTTCCCCGGGGTTTATCCGCTTTGGGTTATACCCTGAAAATTCCCACGGAAGACCGTTTTTTGATGACAGAAACCGAATTTAAGGAACAAATTACTATGTTATTGGGCGGTCGGGCAGCCGAAGAATTAATCTTTGGCAGTGTCACTAATGGCGCTTCCGATGATTTACAAAGGGCGACGGATATTGCTGAAAGAATGGTGACAATGTATGGTATGAGTAAATCCCTGGGACCCCTAGCCTACGATAAAACAGGACAGGCTAATTTTTTAGGTAATAATCAGGGTAGTCCCCGCCGTTCGATCGGGGAAAATACGGCCAAAGCGATCGATGAAGAAGTTAAACAAATTATCGACGCTAGTTACCAAAAAGCCCTAGCAATTCTCAGTCACAACCGCAATTTATTAGAGTCGATTACCGCTAATCTTTTGACCACCGAAGTAATCGAAGGAGAAGAATTGCAAGAATTCTTAAATCAAGCGCAAATGGTCTGATCAATCCCCATAAATAGGGTCTGCTGAAAAAGTTTTTCGTGGGGAAGTGGGGAAGTGGGGAAGTGGGGAGAACAAAGCTGCCTTTTGCCTCTCCTCATAACTAGGGTTTGCTGAATAAATAATCGAGAATATCTAACTTAAGGAGAGGAGAGGATCAAGGCATTGGAAAACTGGTATTTCCCTGCTTTGACGGTTAATTTGCCCTTTTTCCATGGCAAAGAAACGGGAGAGTTATCTCGACTTAAACTGTTATAAAGGGCGAAATTTTTTGACCAATCGTGCTTTTGACCGTTACGAATTAAAATCGGCAGTAGATTGATTTGATTATAGGTCAATTGTAAACTCTGCCCTTGACTGCCTTTAAATAAAACCCTGCCTTGCTTAATTTGAGTTAAATTTACTTGACTTTTTTGCTTAAATATGCTCTTGAAATTCTCATAACTACCCTGGGTTGCCGCTTCCCCCACTTCCAGAGCAAAACCCGCATAATTGTTACCTGTGGGTAAAGCTTGGTAGGTATTATCATCGGGATAAGGGGAATTAGGAATCTCGATCATTTCAGGAGAAGAAAGATTTATTAATCTCAGGGCTAACCAAGTTTTTTCTAATTGAATAAACCAGATATTATCATCTTTTTCTACCTTGGCAGTTTTCGGTAATTGCCAGAAAAAAGCTTGGTCTGCTGGACGTAACCAGATTAAAAGATTACGATATTGTCCGATTTCATCCCCGGGATTTTTGCCCGGTTTTACGCCATTTTTGCCAGTGTTAGCCACAAAAAAATCCACACCTTTGTGTTGATTAAAGGCCATTAATTTAAACGGGGCCACATCGCCATCGGGGAAAGTTCCCACCAGACTACCCATTTGATAACTAGCCCCGATAAATTGAGTTTCCCAATAACCCGGACTTTGATTATTGCCCGGTTTCCAGTTTTCATACAGGGGTTTACTGGCGAGAATTTCTACCGGTTTATTAAAGTTTTTTCGGGCTAATTCCATCACTGCCAAAGGAGGACGATAACCACTGGTAATTAGATAAAGAGAGTCCAATTCCGGGCGATTATTGGGGACAGGGGTATCACCAAAGTATAGCCAAAAAGTGCGGGCTGCGTGCGATCGCATTACGCCATGGCCATCACCATAATCGCGTTTTACAGGGCCACCCCAACCACCGCGATAATATTTAACACTAGCGGCCATGGATAACCAATCTAAGGCCATTTTTGCCCATTGTTTAACTTCCGTATCTTGAGCAAAATCGTAGAGATTGAGATAGGGAGCAAAGGTGTGACCGTGATAAACTTCTGAATCCCATTCTCCCATACCGATGTTATATAAAGCTGAAACGTAACGCTTAATTTTACTTTTATAAATTTGACGAGTTGCTTCATTTCCGGTTTCTTCGGCCATCAGATAAACCGATGTTTCGCGCATCGCTCGCAGGTTATCAGTATTGCGACTATCTACCCATAAACCCCGTCTTGTTATACTCCAATCATTACCCGTTCCTTGGCCCGTACCGTGGACAGGATGGGGCCGTTGTAAAGGGTCGGTTTCTGTCCAAATTTTCGCCGCATTATACATTCTCTGACGATAAACAGGATCGAGATATTTTCCGAGCAGAAAATATTTTCTAATTTGTCCTTTCAGGGTAAAAGAAAAATAATAATCTATATAATCAGTGTGGGCCTGTTCCCGTTTTTGTGGGTCATCCTGCTGCAGGAAATCTAGGGCTTTTTGCCGGTTTCCTGCCAAGAAATCAAACATGGCCATAGGATAGGATCTTTTCTCGTTTTCTCCCCACAAATTGCCATAACTTTCTGCCTTAGCAAAATGGTTAATAACTTGCTTGGCCCTTTGTTGAAATTCTGCCTCTAATTCCGGTGTCCAATCGTTAAGATATTGGGATTTAACTTCGGCAACGGGGAAGGAAGCGATCGAGTTTTGAGAAACAGAATAGAGGGAATTAAAGCCAATAGTAAATAGGGCAATTATTACCGCTAAAATTAGATATTTAATTCTAGATCCAATCGTCATCTTCGGCAAATTCATCGATGTTTCCTTGATTTTCTGGGGACTCAGGTTTATTTTCTTTATCTAATTGTAAAGGAACTGGTTCAGGAGGGATAATTTCTGGTAATAATTCTTCGGGTTTTTGACCATCTACCTCCACCACAATCATTTCTGTGACGGGAAACCAAAGTATGCGGCCTTGATCGTCACAAACCGTCAGCGATCGAGATTTATCTGGAGTCTCGGTTGCGAAGAAATCTCCTAACATTTTGGTGGGTAAAATATTCTTACTTTCACCCCCACTAACTCCTAGGAATATATATTCGTTACCTGTGGTCAAATGTTGGACAATAATCGCCATAGTTAAAAAATTCAGTCAATGAAATGTACTTATTGATAAGCTGTTGACTCTTGAATGATAGCTTTCAGCCATGAGCTTTCCACTGATAACTGATAACTGATTACTGATTACTGATTACTGCTTAACTTGACTGCCGTGACTGCGAGGATCGGTTTGACTAGCGCCCGCAAGGATATTAAAATCAGAAGCCTGTCCCGTAGTGGTGGCATAGGGTAGGGTAGAATTGGTTAAAAGTGCTTCTAAATTAGCAGTTAAAATTGATTTTGGTTGTTCTCCGATCGCTTGGGCAACTGGTTGTCCTTGATTATTTAAAAAGACAAAATGGGGAATACCATCCACGCGATAACGGAGAATTTCCGGCAACCATTTATTATTATCAACGTTGAGCATGACAAAATTAATGGCATTACCGTATTGTTTTTTAATTTCGGCAATTTCAGCGGCCATCGCCTGACAACTGGTACACCAATTAGCATAAAATTCTGTCAGGGTGGGTTTACCATTGCTGAGGGCAAGATCGAAAGGTGTCGCTTTTTCCGCTTGCGCTTCCAAAGATACAGAACTAGCGGTGGTTTGAAACCCCAAGAAAATCGCTACACTAAGGATAACTGCCGTTACTGCCAGCAGCAGATTTCTGGTTTTGTTGGTGGGTGTGGTGGCTGTCATGGATATTTAATCAAAGTTTACTTTGTCCTATTGTAACGACTGCTGCGCTCTTTTAGTATTGGTGTCGATTGAGTTACAATTAAGTTAGAGATGGGTAATAATTATGACCGAAGAAAGACTCGATCGAATAGAGGGACAGCTAAAAAGGCTAGAAGGGTACGTTCATACAATTGAGGGGCGATTAGAAACTTTAGAAAGTAACGTTCAAAACATTGAAAAAAAGCTAGGAGACGTGATCAACCAAATTCGTGAACTTAGTCTTAGCATCGATACCTACCAAAAAGCTGATCAACAGGTAGTTAATTTGGCTGTTGGTCTGATCGTTGCCGCCACTGCTGCTATTGTAATTCCAGCCGTTTTCGGCAAATAAGCAAAAAAAGATTCTTTGATCGGAAAGGCTGCATGAAAAAACGCGTTACTCTCACTTTTCCCAAAAAAGCCGTCCATATGCCCGTTACCTATCGACTGGCGAAGGATTTTAACGTCGCCGCTAATATTATCCGCGCCCAAGTTGCCCCCAATCAAGTGGGAACATTAGTATTAGAATTATCGGGAGATATCGATGAGTTAGAAGCGGCGATCGAATGGTTACAATTACAAAATATTGGCGTTTCCCAAGTTAGTCGCGAAATCGTCATTGATGAAGAAAAATGCGTCGATTGTGGGTTATGTACGGGAGTTTGTCCCACGGAAGCTTTAACCCTTGATCCCGAAAGTTTTCGTCTCAAGTTTTTGCGTTCCCGTTGTGTGGTTTGTGAACAATGTATCCCCACTTGTCCCGTGGCGGCAATTTCCACAAACTTGTAAAGTAGCAGTTATTAAATTAATTTTTTTGCCCATTTAAATAATAGCCATCTCTGGAGATTTTAAGCCTTCATTTGTCTCCAACGCGGTTAATCGTCACAAATATCCCGTTCCCTTTCTGCCTAAAGACCCTTTCTCCGATACCATAGTTAAAAAGAGATTGCTGACTCTGGCCACATCTGTGGGGATTACATACCATTAATCATGGTTTTTTTGCAAAAAATACAAAAAACTTGACATGACTTCTGCCGTTCCTCGCCTTTCCTATCCTGATAGTCCGATTGCTGATCTTCGCGGCCTCTATAACTTTATCCTCAACCCGCAACTGTTAGCCGCAGAAAAGGGAAATCCGTCGATCGTTAGTTTTTGTCAAAAAATTTCCCCCGTTGATCCCCTAGAAATTCTCTCTCGGATTGCCTCTAGCTATGCCACCCATTGTTATTGGGAAAATCCCGAACGAGAAACCGCTTTTCTCGGCTACGGCATCGCCTTTGCTGCCACTTTCCACGGCAAACAACGTTTTTTAAAAGCTCAAAAATTTATTGAAAACTGTCAACAAAGAATTATCAAAATTGATAACTATAGCGAGATTACTCCCCGCATCTTTTGTAGTTTCACTTTTTTCGACTCGGAAAGAGCTACCCCCTTTCCCTCAGCTACCCTAACCCTGCCTAAGTTTCAAATTATCAAAAAACAGTCGGAATATTTTTTCCTTACCAATCTCCTAATCACCGGTGAAAAAGAAATAGAAAACTCCCTCGAAGAAACTATCAACAACCTCAAAATTATCCAAAATAACTCGAGCAATTGCCGACAAAATCCCCATCAGGCTCCCTGTAGTTATTATATTCATCCTACCTATAATTTTCAAGCGGCTGTTGCCGATGCCCTCCAATCTATCCAGGCTCAAAAATTTAGCAAAATTGTCCTCGCTCACGCTCTTGACGTGATTTCTCCCCGTCCTTTTCATCTGGTAAACTGTCTCGATAATTTGCGTCAGCGTCATCCCGATTGCTATACTTTTTCCCTCGGCAATGGACGGGGAGATCATTTTATCGGCGCTAGTCCCGAACGCTTGCTAACTGTCCATCAGGGGCAATTAATCACCGATGCTTTAGCGGGATCCGCTCCCCGGGGAGAAAATGCGATCGAAGATGCTCTTTTAGCCAATAAACTCCTCGCTAGTGAAAAAGAACAACGGGAACATCGGGCTGTTAGTGACTTTATTAACCAAAAACTGCGACAAATTGGCTTAAATCCGCAAAATTCTCCCTCTAGATTGTTAAAACTCTCCAATATTCAACATCTCTGGACTCCTATCCATGCCAAACTAAAACCCTCCATCCATCCCCTCGAAATTGTTGCCCAACTACACCCCACTCCTGCTGTTGCTGGGGTTCCCACGGAGATCGCTTTAGCACAAATTCGTCATTATGAAACCTTCGATCGCTCTCTTTATGCCGCTCCTTTGGGTTGGATCGATTGTCAAAATAATAGTGAGTTTATTGTTGGTATTCGTTCGGCCTTAATTAAAGGCGATCGAGCGCGATTATACGCCGGTGCGGGTATTGTTGCCGGTTCCGATCCGGAAAAAGAACTAGCAGAAATTCAGCTTAAATTTCAAGCTCTCTTAAAAGCTTTAACTTAAACTGTAGCTTGTTACCGAACTAATAACTTAAATAAGTCTAATTTACCCTTAAAAGGCGGATATTTTAAAGCGGGATTGAACCAAAGAGGTGTTTTCATAATCGCTTTTTGGTGACTAAAATTCTCAAAGGAAAAACGACCATGATAGCTACCAATACCGCTATTTCCTCGACCACCAAAGGGTAAACTAGGATTAGTAAAATGAAAACTATTGTTGTTAATACAACCTCCCCCAAACTGGACTGATTCTAGCCATTTCTTTTCGGTCTTTGCCTTGGTAGTAAACAGATAAAAAGCTAGAGGGTTAGGGTTTTTAGCAATAATTGCTAAAGCTTCCTCAAAAGTGCTAAAGGCAATGATCGGTAAAATTGGACCGAATATTTCCCCTTGCATAATAGGAGCATCGAGGGAAACATTAGTTAATAAAGTTGGTTGAATATATAAATTTTCTCGATCGGTTTTGCCTCCAAAAACAATCTCACCATCTTGGAGAAAGTCAATCAGGCGATCAAATTGTTTCTCATTAATTATCTTACCATAATCAGCACTTAATCTCGCATCTTCACCAAAAAAATTAACAATAGTATTGGCTAATTCTCTGATCAAATTCTCCTGCTGGGATTGATGTACCAAAATATAATCAGCTGCGATACACATTTGACCACAATTAGAGAATTTTGTCACGGCAATGCGACGGGTTGCCACGGAAATATTAGCATCAGCTTCGATAACACAGGGACTTTTTCCCCCTAATTCTAGAGTAACGGGAATTAACTTTGCTGCCGCTAGTTGATAAATAATTTTTCCTACCCTTGTACTGCCAGTAAAAAATATCTGATCAAAGGTAAAACTGTCTAACATATTCGGAATTACTTCCGCACCATCTCCTGGGACAATTAACACATATTCTTCGGGGAATATTTCTTCAATTATTTTAACTACTAATTTTTCCGTCGCTGAGGCAAATTCACTCGGTTTTAATACCGCACAGTTACCTGCAGCAATGGCACCGACTAAAGGCACTAATAACAATTGGAGGGGATAATTCCAAGCACCAATAATTAAAACCACTCCTAAAGGTTCCCGAATAATCTGACTGGAGGATGGGAAATTTAAGAGATTAGTTTTAACAGTTTTGGGTTGCATCCATGAGCGCAAATTTTTTAAAGCGGTATTAATTTCCACCAAAAGGAAGCCATTTTCAGTAATCCAACAATCTTCGGGACTTTTCTTTAAATCGCTATATAAAGCTCGATATATCTCTGCTTCATATTTAATGATTGCCTGTTTTAACTTCTCTAACTGCTGACGACGGAATTGATAGGAACGAGTTGCACCACTGGCAAAATACTGACGCAATTTGGCTAATTTTTCTGAGTTTGACAGCATCGAAATAATTCCTAAGTTAATAATGAAATTCTATGGCATCCACTGGGGACGAATTCCCGCTAGAGGTAATTCAATTAAATCAGATTTACTGGCTTTTACTCCATCTTGTAGGGGAGGAATTAACATCCACAAACGACCACCGATAATTGTTTCTCCCGAATCGGTAGTCAAGGGATTAGTAGGATTAGTATCATAACTGGTGCGAAGTTGATCAAAAATAATTGCTAAACTATCGGGAGATAAACTAATGTGAATATCACGATAATCAGCTAATTCCAGTAGGGGAGTCACTTGACCAGTCTTTACATCTATTTTAGCAAAATAGGGTTTTTCTTTGTACTCTTGACTATTAGTCACTAACTCAGTTAACAAACAATACAAATCACTACCAGTGGCATTAAATTGACAATCTATAATCGAACCTTGTAGATTGAGTAAGCGTTTTTGTAATCCTTGATTATTGACATAAAAAAGCGATCGAATATAACGCATTTTGGCATTATCAGTATTAAAATTTACCATTGCCGCAGCCGTACCATCAGCAGAAAAATTCAAAATTCGCCCAAATTTTGGTAAAAAATCCAGGGGTTTTGTCTCGAATTTTAAGGGCAAAAGCGCAATTCCTTCCCCCTGGGTGACAGCCAAAGTTTTACTATCAGGTGCGATCAAAAATTCCCCGCCTTGGATGTTTAATTGTTGGGGTTTTTCCCCTGATTTAACTGCCCATAAATCGAAGTTAATCGGATTGCGGCGCTCAATTCTCTGCACGACAATAGTTTCCCCATCTTTAGCTAAATCAAAGTGATTATTTTGATAATCTTTATTGTCTAGCACTAACTCAATTTTTAGAGGCGATTGACTGCTATCAACTTGGTAAAGCTGCAGTTCACGAATTCCCTCTATCCCCCGATTTTTCGCCACGGCCGAAAAGAGAATTTTTTTACCATCAGGATAGAATTCAAAAGCCATAACGGTCAAATTTGCGGGGGTTAAGAGGGTTTTCTTCTCCTCGGTCAAGTTATAAAAAATTAATCTTCCCTGTTCTTCCCCATTAGTGCCAATATAGGCAAAAGCACGATCGCGACTTTTAAATTCTCTTTCAAAAATTGCCAGGGTTTGTCCTAATCGATTACCGCTGCGAAATTGTTCCCGCGCACCTTCAATTTGCAGATGATATTTTTCTCCGTAGGGAATGGGAGAAGTGAGGGTATAAGCTAATCGTCTTCCGGCCCAACTCAACTTACCCGGCAGCGGAGGATCGATAACTAGATTTTTTTCTACACTAGCATGATCCATGGGGCGATCAAAAGTGATAATAAATGCTTGATCTTCTGAGCCAATTTCTCGATTTTCCCAGCTAAATTCCTTGACCCTTGGACCGGTTTGCAAAAGACATTGATTACCACAGCTATTACCTAACCAAATTAAGCCGCCAATTACTAAGGTTAGCGATACAATTAATGTTATCGCTAATTTATCAATCGGTTGTAGTTGTAAGGTCTTGATCATTATAGTAGATGGTTAGAAACAACTGATAACTGATAACTGATAACTGTTAATATCCGTAGGGATCCACAGGAGTGGGTATAGATTTCACGGATTTAGCCTTAATTACTAATTGTCTTCTGGTGGTTGATTTTCCCACCTCTACGGGTAAAGATTCCGTGGCCATTTCTCCGGTGATTTCTAACCAAGTGTCATTGGGATATTGACCGCGACTTCCTGATAGTTTCACCGGCAAACCCACGGGATAAGCATCCACGGCACAACAGGTAAGAATAAAGCGACTAATTAATAAATAATTATCGGGTAACTGGGGCAATTGTACCACAAAACCTGTGACTTTTACCGGTTGTCCCGTGTAAGCATCAGGTTCGGGGTAAGCATTCAAAGTTCTTACCCATTCAATTAAACTTTTTTCCTCTGGTTTAACGGTAGTGCCAAAGGATTGAGTTTGCAAGCGAGTTAGGGGTAAAGATTCACTAATTCCCCTCTGTAATGCGATTTGACTGCTGAGGGGCTGCGGGGTGATAAATAGGCCTAAAAGGGCAGTTATTACTAATAAACCTGAGCCAAAATGTTGGGGAAGAATGGTAATATGCGATCGATTATCGTTACTATCTAAATTAATCTTTTTTTGCCACTGTTTTAATAATGTCCAAAGCTTGACTATTCCCAGAACAAATAAAGCAATACTGGTGATGAGAACCAGAATAAAATAATTAGGATGTATCAGTAAATTTAAATGTCCAGTTATCCAGTATTTAAATAGTAACGAACCCCAACCGATTAGGGCAATAACATCGATAAATTGGGGGGCGATTATTTTTAGACGTGATGAATTCATGGGAAAAACTATCCGGGTACTGACCTAAAATAAATAACTGTGAGCCAAGGTGAGTAAAAAAGTCATTTGCGCTGCTAAAGCAAAGAGATAAATTAACATTCTCGGTTTAAAAATAGACAACATTAAACCAATCCCTTTCAGGTCAATCATTGGACCGAACACTAAAAAAGCCAGCAGGGAACTACTGGTAAAACTAGAGGCAAAGGAGAGAGCAAAAAAAGAATCAACCGTGGAACAAATCGAAACAATTACCGCTAACAGCATCATGGCCAAGATCGAAGTAATCGGATCCTGACCCAAATTAAGAACAAATTCCCGGGGAACAAACACCTGTAAACCGGCCGCTATAGCACTTCCTAAGATTAACACTCCTCCTAATTCCCGTAATTCCATCACCACGTTTTCCACAAAAGTTAACCAGCGCCTTTTCATCGGGATAGCTTGCACTGCTGGTAGGACAGCAGTAGCGGCAAAACTTTCATCTAAGCGCAAAGTTTGCCCAGAATTACCGATCAGAAAAGAACCGGATTGTAGTAGTAGTGGGATAGATTCTTTTTCCGGTGTTTGCGGTTGCCAATTGAGACTTTTTGCCAAAGAGGTTTGGAGGAGCGGTCGGGGATCTTTTTGGATACTAAAGATAATACCGATAACCGTAGCGATGAACAAAGAAAAGATAACTCGATAGAAAACAATTTCCGGTTGATCGCGAAAAGCTACCCAAGTGGACCAGATAACAATCGGGTTAATTGTCGGCGCTGCTAAGAGAAAACTAACCGCTACTGCATTCGGCATTCCTTGCACAAGTAAACGTCGCGCCACCGGCACATTGCCACACTCGCAGACGGGGAACAAAAACCCAATACATCCCCCCACAAATGCTCCTAAAACAGCATTTCGAGGCATCAGAGCAACTAGGCGACGTTCATCGACAAATATTAAAAGAATACTAGAGAGAATCACCCCTAGCAGTAAAAAAGGCATCGCTTCCACCAACAGGCTCAGGAATAGGGTAAAGGCATTTTGTAGTTGACTCATCTATCCTCGCCTTGGGAATTGGGGGTTTAGGGATAAAGACTTAGGAACCCCAGAAAAAGGTTCATCTATCAGTTATCAGTGACCAGTTATCAGTTATCAGTGACCAGTTATCCGTTATCCGTTATCCGTTACAGCCTTTCTCGTCAAGATGAAGTATAACTCAATTTGGTATTGACGACCAGCGACCGGCTCCCCAAAAGGAAAACTTCGTACCTCACCATTAAGATAACTGTTAGAGCAGATTTGAGTTTTCAGTCCACTGATTACTGTTTACTGATCACTGATCACTGAACTAGAGGACTCGATTAAGTTTGCCGCTTTGATAACCTTCTAGATCGAGGGTGACATAGATAAAGCCTAATTTTTGCAGATCAGCGACTAATTCGCTTAAATTTGTCCGATTAATAAAGTCGGGAATTGCTGCTGCCGGTAATTCAATCCGTGCCGTATCGCCGCTCGATCGCACCCGTAATTGACGATAACCTAATTTTCGCAGATAAATCTCCGCCCGTCCGACTCTTTGCAATTTCTCCAGGCTAATTTCCTCCCCGTAGGGAAAACGGGAACTTAAACAGGGTTGCGCCGGTTTATCCCACCAAGGTAAATTTAAGTAACGAGATAGTTGACGAACTTCGCTTTTTGTGATACCAATTTCCGCCAAAGGTGAACGAGCGCCGCGCTCCCTAGCGGCTTGAATTCCGGGACGATAATCCCTTAAATCATCAGCATTAACGCCATCGATGACGTAGGAATAACCACGAGCGAGAGCAAGGGGTTTAAGGGTGTCGTGTAGCTCACTTTTGCAGAAATAACAGCGATTAACGGGATTACTGGTGTAATTGGGGTTATTCATTTCCTCGGTTTCCACCAATTCGTGCCGAATACCGATATAATCGGCTTGGGCGATCGCTTCTTCTAATTCTTCCGGCAGTAGGGAGGGGGAAACCGCCGTAATTGCCAATGCTTGACCCCCTAGCAGATCATAGGCCACTTTTGCCACTAGGGTACTATCTACGCCCCCAGAATAGGCAATTAGAGCTTTTTCGCTGGTTTTTAAGAGGTTTTGTAATTGTCCGAGTTTATCGAGTAATTGACTGTCCATGGCGGCGATTTTGGCAACTGGTTTAGGGAGACCGTTTTTTATATAGGGTATAGACAAATAGCTTAAGCCACTTGTCCCAAGAATTTGCGGCAATGAGGTAAGTAGTAGTGCAAAATAAATTTCCTAGTCAAGATAGGCACTCATGCAAGAGGCAAGAGGTGGTTAGATATGTGTAATTAATTTTGCCTAGGTACTTAGTATAATTTAAATGTGTCTTAGCTTAACCCTCTCTACATGACAACAAATCTCACAGACTATAAACATATTTCAATTGATCATCGGGGAGTACCAATAATTGCGGGTTCTACCCTAAAAGTGATTGATCTAGTTATGGCACAAATAGCTTACGGTTGGACTCCAGCAGAAATTCACATTAACCATCGTGATTTAAGTATGAGTCAAATTCACTCAGCATTAGCTTACTATTGGGAACATAGAGATGAATTAGATCAAGCTATCCAAGCTGATTTAGAATTTGCCCAAAAAATGCGAGAAAAAGCTGGAGATTCTCCCTTTGTTACCCGACTTAAAGCACAGGGAATAAAGTAAGAATAGGCGTTTAAAATGTATCTTAGCTTATTGCTGATCCCAATTATTTTAGTAAGTATTTAGTCATAAACTTCACTTCTATGACCTACTCTAACAATAATAATTATCCTACTCTCTCGATCAAATTCATAAATAACCCGATAATCTCCTACTCTTAATTTGTAAAACCCTGACCATTCTCTCGTAAGAGGTAGGGGAGTTATCTGTTCAAAGTTGATAGCTAACCATTTAATTTTATTAAGAATCCTCAGTCTGATAAGTAGGTAGGTATTAAAAACTTTCAGATCCCCCCGCCTATCGGCACCCCCCTTATCAAGGGGGGCAGGGGGGATCGAACCTAAAATCCATTTTTAATTTAATTATAACCAGCTACTTAAAATCTGTGATCAAATCTAAATCAGTTATCGACTCTGGTTCAAAAGTAACAGAATAGCTCATTTAAGGTTCTATCCCATATCTTTTATCCACCTCAGCTGCAGGAATAGTCGCTCTTCCTTGTAGTCTTTTTTGTTGGATTTCTAATAACTTTTCTTTAAAAGATTCTTTAACTTGTTTTCCCTCATCCGGATCACCAAAGTATTCATCTAGAGTATCATCTACTGTATTACGGATTAAACTTTGTAACTCTTGGGGAGTCATGTCTTTTATCTGCATATTTTCTCTAATTAAAAAAAGGACTTTGACTCGTTGCAAGGTTTTACCTTGCAACGCAGATAAGCGAGGTTCTACCTCTACTTATTTCTTTGACTCGTTGACTCGTTGCAAAGTTAGCTCGTTGTCGGACTATTCTTCGAGTTGATAGGGACACCATTGACTTTTGGTGGCAAGTTGGGCGTTAATAAGCGTAAAAACGCGCTCTAGTTCAGAAAGTCCAGCATACTCCGCTTCTTCGTCAACAGAGAGACTGTCAGTTTTCTTCTTAGCTAATAACTGCTCAAAACGAGATTGTAGCTCTGAAGTAAACCTGAATAAATAAATGTTACCAAATTCGCGGAGTTCAACCCCTTCTCTCATTAAAGACGAAGGTTGAATCATTAATTGGGGAGTCATTGGCTCTATTGATTGTTATTCCTCTTTCACCTTATCACCTTAACAAATTGCCGAGGAAATGTAAAAGAATATTGATAATATTTAACCAATTTCGGGGCAAACCCTCTGTAGTTGCCCCTGCCAAGGATAATTTATCCCCGACGACGAAGGGAAGCGGCACCCAAGGCACCAACAGCGATTAAACTCACTATACCACTAGGTTCCGGGGTTGATACAGCACCGCCACCAGCAGGAGTGATATCCCCATTAAGAGCCACAAACCCACCCCCGGTAACATTAGTGGAGTTGTCGGCAATTAAATAGACAGACAAGCCATTAGCATTCAGTCCATAGAGACGGAACTGCACCGGTCCGGTTTGGGGTGCTAAACTGCTTAGGTCAAAGCTGTAGGTATTAAAGCTAGTTGTTAAGTTAACTTGTGTCCCTAAATTATTGGTGAACCCATCAACACTAGAGCGCAAGACTAAATCTAGCTGCGTTTCAGTTTGGGCCGCATTGAGTTGTAAGTTAGTAAAATCGACTTGAAAACCTGCACTAGGTTGTACGGCAAATTCCACATATTGGCTGGTATTAACAGTGCTACCTGTATTCCAACCGTTAGTAGTAGAACCACCCAACAGGAAGATAGGATCATTCTCCCGATTTATCCCGGCGGTGTTTAACCCAGTGCTGGTTATATTCGCACCTACAGTATTCGCCGCTTTGGGATAGGTTGCGGTACTGGCATTAAATGAATTCCAACCAGCTACTATTGCCGCTTGAGCAGGAGTAACCCCAGCTAACCCCATCAGAGTCAAGGGGGTTAAAATTGTCAGTAATTTTTTCATGGATTCGATGACAGTAATAGTAGAAAATTATGGTCATATTTAACGCTAGTTTTGCGCCAATATTCTGCAACAAAAAGTATCACAAAAAAGGGGGGGAGTCAAGGGTTATTTAATCATAATTTATTATGGTTTCTATATTTAAGATAGTTGTGGGTTATATAAATATTCTACCTTGCAACGCAGATAAGCGAGGTTCTACCTCTACTTATTTCTTTGACCCAAATTATCAAAATGAACTGCTTTGGTTTTGAAGTTAAATTTTAGGGGGATGCCATCCTGCTAAGATCCATTGTTGTCTAACTGTGGTGGCAATCAAATTATTGAGTTTTAATGCCATAACTGTTGCACGTCCACAAGGCGTTTTTCCTAAAATTTGTGTTCCCTCTTGACTCCATTGAAAATGTTCTGACCATATTTGTTTTCTTGGATTAAAAAGGGGAACAATTTGCTCAGTTTCGGGGTCTTTTGCTTCGGTTTGTCTGCCCTTATAGCCATTGCATAAACGACAAGCTAACCAGAGATTATATTCATCATCACTTCCCCCTTTAGCTTTAGGAATGATATGTTCAATCTCCAGCAATCCTAACACATATTTTTGTAAACTTAAACAATACCCACAGCGATTATTAGCTTGTTGGCGAATTTTATCTTTAATATAGTCGGGAATAGGGCTAGGATTCATGCTTATAAGGGTGAAATTAATCCTCTTTTAACCGCTTCATTTAATCCTTGAGACTTCTTTAACAAGTTTATTTGATAAATTTGCATCAATGACCAAAGTTCCCTATTTTCAAAGGTTGATAAATCTCTCTCTTGTTGTTGATTGAGCAACTCGCTTAATCTTTGATCCTGTTCTGATGCCATTTGTAATTGAGTTAATTTGATAATTTCTTCATCTGATAATGAATTTAGGGATGAGATTTTTTCGCCTTGATAATTGGGACTAATAGAAAAAGCGATCGCTTCTACTAATATATCATTAAGATCACGGTTAATTGAATGGGCTAAGGATTGAGCTAGATTAAAAATCTCATCAGGTAGGGTTAAAGTAATTGAAATAGCCATAAACTTTTTTTATGCTGGTTTATAGAGATATTATAATTATAACTCAAATTTTTGTTACCTATAGGGATAAAATGGTTCAAAAGTAACAAAATAGCTCCTTTAAGCTTCTTTTATCAACCTCAGATTTCCAAGCAAGATTTACCGATAACTTAACTCACAGCAAACCCAGTTAACCTACGAGTTTCCAGATCGTAAAAAGCTAAAACTATATCTTCTTTAGAAATACCCTCCCTTAATAATTCCGTAGCGATCCCTTCCTCAGTCCAATCCTCCTCAATATAAATCTTCTCATTTTTAATCCTAATATGGACTTGAATATTCCTGATTTTTTTCTTGCCTTCCCAACCCATAAAAAGCCAAAAATACTGATCATGTATCTCGTCAAAAACCAGACAACTTTCTTGATCTAAATTAGCAGAACCAGAAACCCATTCGTGATATTCTGTTAATACTTTTTTAATGGCATTGCGATATTTTTCTAGTCTATCCATTGTAAAATTTTCTCCTTTTCCATCTCAACAACCAGCAAAAGTAATTGATTTATTTTCACAATAGCCTGAATTGATTCTCGTTGGAAAAAATTTTCATAAATGCTGTCTTTAATGGCTAGATAAATTTGATATTCTGGTTCGGTAAGACTGATTAAATTTCGATATAAAATATATTGTCCTAAAGCTATTTCAAAATCTCTCATAGGTGAGGGACTTAAAAAGCTTTTGATTTCCACAACAATTTTACGTCCATTTCTTTCAGCAGCCAAAGGTTTTTCTGCTGCTAAATCAGCAAATATTCAACATCTTTATATTTAATTTTATCAGGATCAGCTAAAATACTCCAACCGTCTTTAATTAAGGCATTTTTCACGGCTTCATGGTAAATATCTTTTGCTGGCATGGTTCTAAAAAAGTAATTTTATTAGTTATATTTAATTTTATTAACAATCCTAAGTCTGATAAAATCGGTGATCAAATTTAAATCAGTTATTTGTTGATTCCCCCCTGGTCCAGTCATAGTAGGGTTAATTCATGAATTAACCCTACCTTGGGGGGATCTGAATTAAAACCCACTTACTTAGGGGAGAATTGTTGATTACTTCCCTCTAGTTTTTTCTGCCCAAACTTTGCTGGGTAATCCCCAAACATAGATGAAACCTTCGGCAGCTTTATGATCAAATTGATCCTCGGCTCCGTAGGTAGCTAAATCGGGAGAATAGATAGAATTGACTGACTGACGACCGACCACTTTAGCGTTACCTTTAAACAGTTTCACTCGCACCGATCCCGTTACCTGTTCTTGGGTTTTGAGGATAAAAGCATCGATCGCTTCCTTTAAGGGACTGTACCACAATCCTTTATAAATTAACTGTCCGTAGGTATCTTCAATTCCCCGTTTATATTGGGTAACATCTCCAGTTAAAGTCAAACTTTCTAGGTCCCGGTGAGCGTCAATTAAAACTAATAAAGCCGGGGCCTCGTAAATTTCTCGGGATTTAATTCCCACTACCCGGTTTTCGATCATATCTAACCGACCAACACCGTGTTTACCCACTAGGTCATTTAATTGACTAATTAGCGTGACGGGAGCGAGATTTTCTCCGTTTAAACTGACGGGAATTCCCTGATTAAAACCAATATCGACGTATTCCGGCTCGTTGGGAGTATCGGCGATCGCTTTGGTCATTAAATAGATTTCTTCCGGGGGTTCCGTCATCGGATCTTCCAAGGGACCGGCTTCAATACTGCGCCCCAAGAGGTTGCGATCGATACTAAAGGGTGAGGATTTTTTCACGGGAGACTCAATCCCGAATTTTTCCCCGTAGGCGATGGTTTCTTCCCGGCTCATGCCCCATTCCCTGGCGGGAGCGAGAACTTTTAAACTAGGATTGAGGGCCATAATGCCCACATCAAAACGCACCTGATCGTTACCTTTGCCGGTGCAGCCGTGAGAGACGGCATCGGCCCCGTATTTCTCGGCGGCCTCTACTAATAATTTAGCGATTAAAGGACGAGCCAGGGCGGTAGAAAGGGGATAACGATTTTCGTACAGGGCATTAGCTTGAATTGAGGGAAAAGCGTATTCTTTGACGAATTCTTCCTGAGCATTGACGACTAAGGATTCGATCGCTCCGCAGCGCAGAGCCTTTTCTTGAATTGGTCCCAATTCGTCTCCCTGTCCTAAATCGGCGGCTAGGGTAATCACTTCTTCTACTCCCCATTCCTGTTTGAGATAGGGAATACAGACGGAAGTATCGACTCCTCCGGAATAAGCTAAAACCACTCTCTTGGCGCGTCCCATAATTTTTTCACCTAAAAACGACTAATTGATTACTCTTTTAATTTTATTATATATCTTGGGGATTTGATGCTTCTTTTTTAATGCTTTTTTGTTTAGTTTTTGATGAAGAAAAGGAATAGGAAGTCACGAGCAAAGAGCAAAAACTAAACGGGCAACCGGCCGCTATTTACGTTTACTGGCAGGACGACGGGAGGATTTTTTCGGAGCGGTATTTTTGGGATTATCGTTAGTTTTATCTTTAAATATTGGAATAGTAAAATGAAACTGACTGCCGTTATTTTTGCCCTGGGATTCTGCCCAAATTTCGCCGCCCCAACCATTAACGATCTGACGACAGATAGCCAGTCCTAAACCGGTTCCCCCGGCACTGCGTCGCAGGGCCCCCTCCTCTTGGTAAAAGCGATCAAAAACCTGTTCTAAACGATTGGGTTCGATCCCGCGTCCAGTGTCAGAAATGGTTACTTCTAGAGTTTTTGGCTTTCCCGAAGCGACTTCGATCGAGACATTTCCCTCGCGACCGGTAAACTTACAGGCATTATCGAGAAGTTTGGAGAGTAATTCCACTAACCACTCGCCATCGGCTAAAACAAAGGGCAGATTAGGGGGGACAAGATTGCTAATTTTTGGATTTTCGTTGTCGAGATTGCGGGAGTGAACGTGACTGATGGCTAATTCCACACATTCCGATAAGGATAAAGCTTCGGGATTCCAATTAACCCGGCCACTTTCTAACCTGGAAAGAGTTAAAAAATCTTGGATTAATTTACGCATTCGTTCCGCATCTTTCAGGGCAGTATCAAGCATAATTTGGCGCATTTCTGCCGGCATATCCGGTTCCGAGGCCAAACTTTCTAGACAGACTTGAATGGTGGAGAGGGGGGTGCGTAATTCGTGGCCGGTTATGGCGACTAAATTAGAACGAGTGCGATCAAGAGCGGCTAATTGTTCATTTAAATCCTGTAAATTAGCGTAGGCTTCTGCTTGAATGAGGGCGACTCCGATTTGAGTGGCCACCGCATCCACAAGGGCAACATCCTCGCTTTTCCAAGTGGTGGTATAGGGTCCACAGTGATGCAGTTCCAACATTCCCAAGAGACGACTTTGGTAAAAAATCGGCACTAATAACCAAGAATAGATGGAACATTCCCGCACGAGATTTTGAATGGAATCGCCGGGGAGACGGGGATCGTGAATAGCGTCTTCGATTTTCAGGGATTCTCTCAATTCCAGCACTTCCTGAAAAAGAGGATTATTTTTCAGTGGCCATTTTTGTCCTTTGATGGAACTAATGCCGGAGTTTAAAAATTCGTGTTCGATGGTGGCGTTAATGTCGGCTTCCTTACAACGATAGACCACGCAGCGACAGACTCCCAATCCCTGCCCCAATTTCTGCACTGCCACCTGTAGGATAGCTTCCGGATCGAGGGAACGACGGATCGAGGCTGTCACCGAGTTGATCAGTCTTTCCTTGTGTTCTTTCGATGCCAAGGAACGATTGGCTTTCAGCAGTTTATACTGTCCCGCTTGCAAATAAGTGACCAATCGCTGGACAAAGGGATCTGGTTCCTCTTGATGATCCCTGTCCGTCAGTTCACAGATCAGGTATTCTTCTTGAGCGCGCCTAATTTTCTCCGCTAGTTCGGGACGATAATCGAGAATATGATTTAAAAGAATTTGGGCGGCCTGTTGACTTACATGGCGATCGCTCGTCCAAATCCCCTCAAAACGGCGATTATTATCCATAGCTGCCCCATTTTCCCCCTCTGCTGTCAGATGGGTTCGTTCCCGACAGATTAAACAACTAGCATAATGGCCACCGATAACCACTAGATGCCATTCTTGGGCTAAACTGTCCTCTGGTTGAAAAGCGATCGTCTCGTAAATGTCGGAACTATGCTTAAAATCGGTTTCTGGGGCCGACAAAACATAAACTTGCCCGCTTTTGTGGGCAATGCGTCGATAGCGATGGGCCTCTTGACGATAAAAGCGCTCACGCTGAAAACTGGCAATCACTAACGGTTGATCGTCTTCCGCTAAAACCTGATCCTCCATGGCGTGGGATAGCGCGGTCAGGGATGCTTTGAAGTACATCTGCGATCGCCATTGGGGGAGTAACTGCAACAGTTCTGTTAAAACAGAAGTTGATCTGCTCATCGATGATCTGTTTCGAGTCGGGTGTAACTAGCAAGCGCGATAGAGGGAACTAGCAATTTCTCCCTTGACCCTATCCTACAGGCTCAAGGGGACAAGAGGTGAGATCGTGATGGCAAGAAATTTAAACCGAGTGATGCCAAAAGTGAGCGAAATTATTCTAGCTAACTAGATGTAGGCGACTTTCATTGCCCAAAGGATCAGAGCAATAATACTACCGATAACGATAATGGACGATATCGCCACTACTGCCGGTTTATCGGCCCCCTCGAATTTCATGATGCCACGATTTAAGTCTGACATTGCCCTTAACTCCTTTTCATGAGATGGATGTAGAAAGTATGAGACACTTTAGGATCATAAATTAGCGAACTCTCATCTATCCGTGTTATTAGAAATTGGTATCATTCGGCTGTCTTTAATCATTCTAGGCGTTCTTTTCGCCCTTGCCCTTTTCCTTGAGGCTATTTTAAGAATTGTCTTCGGGTTCGGTAATCCGCTTATTTACAAAGCTGATGCCGAAATTGGCTATCTTTTGGCTCCTAATCAACAAACGCGCCGGTTTTCCAATTTTATCGCCGTTAATCAGTATTCGATGCGGAGCGATCCGATTACAACCCAACGGCCCCCGGAGACGACGAGAATCATGTTAATCGGTGATTCGATCGCTAATGGCTCCTGGTGGACAGATCAAAAAGAGACCATTGCTGCTTTAATCGCCAAAAATTTAGGCCAGAATCTGACGGGTTCAGTGGAAGTTCTCAATGCTTCGGCCAATTCTTGGGGACCGCGCAATCAATCGGCCTATCTGCGACGTTTCGGCACCTTTGAATCCCAGGTGATTGTGTTATTAATGAACACCGATGATCTGTTCGCTTTAGCTCCTAGTTCGGCGGTGGTGGGACGAGAAATTAATTATCCCGCTCGCCGGCAGGCTTTAGCTTTAATCGAGTTGTACGATCGATATTTTAAGCGTTATCCTCCCCTGCCACCGGTGCAAGAAGGAGGCGATCGAGTGGGCAATAATTTAACCGCTCTTGCCCAAATTCAAGCCCTTGCTCAGGCTAATCAAGCCCGTTTAATTATCGCTATTACCCCCCTCATTCGCGAAGCTCAAAAACAGGGGCGAGATTATGAATTAAAAGCCCGTCAAAGACTAGCGGATTTCACCAGCAACCAGCAGATTTTTTATCTAGATTTTCTGCCCATTTTTCAAGCCCATCCCAATCCCGATTCCCTCTATATCGATAATATTCATCTTAGTCGAGACGGTAACGAGTTAATTAGTCAAAAACTGACCGAGGCCATCAAAAATGTCTTTTAATTAGGATTTACTGAAAAAGTTTCTTGCTGGGAGCAGGATTCAGGGTTCAGGAGTCAGGGTGATAGGGATTTAGGGGTTTAGGGGTTTAGGGAAATTTCAGCCAAATGCTCCACTTCCCCACTTCCCCACTTCCCCACTTCCCCACTTCCCCACACCCCCACTTCCCTAACAACCATACCAAAGCTTTTCTATCTGCTTTGCCAGATCCGATAACTTGGAGCGATCGCTTGTATCCCTTAACAGGGTGACATGGCCTAATTTTCGACCGGGACGGGATTTTTTACCGTACCAAAAAACGTGAGCGCCGGGGATTGCCGCTAAAACTGCTCTTTTTTCGGCATAATCACCGTCACTATCCTCAAAACCTAATAAATTAACCATGACTGCCCCAGCAGATTTTAAGTCCGTGGCTCCGAGGGGCAAATTAGCCACTGCTTGCAGTTGTAGGGCAAATTGGGAAGTAAGACAGGCAGAGAGGCTGTAATGACCAGAATTATGGGTACGGGGAGCGATTTCATTAATCAATACCTCTCCCTGGGGAGTGACAAATAACTCCATCCCGAAAACACCCACCGCCGACAAACTACTTAACAGATGATGGGCGATAGGTTCGGTTTGAGCCTGTAATGATTGGTTAAGAGCGGCGGGAGCGATTACCCAGTGACAGACTTGCTCCTCTTGATGGGTTTCCACCACGGGATAGGTGACGATTTCCCCAGTTAATCCCCTAGCGGCAACGATGGCTAATTCCCGCTCGTAGGGAATATAAGCTTCTAACATCAAGTCAAGACGCTCTAATTGCGGCTTTTTGGCCTTTAATTCTTCAGGCGTGCGGATAATAAAGGTTCCTTGACCATCATAACCGTGTCGTCGCGCTTTCAGCACTAGCGGAAAAGGATAATTTTCTAATTGGTACAAATTATCTATCGCCCAAAAATCAGGCACAGGCAACCCTAGGGAGCGTAAATAACATCTTTGCTCGTATTTATCCAATAGGGGGCGCAGATTTGCCAAACTAGGATAGAATTTAACTCCTGTGGCCGCTAATTCTTCTAGGGCATCTAAATTAACAAACTCATTTTCAAAAGTGATCAGATCACAATGTTGAGCTAGTTTTTTTGTGCCTTCCACGTCGGCTATTTCCGCAAAAACAACCCCGTCAGCTAAAGCAACGGCGGGATCGTCGGGGTGTGGTGTTTGTACAATTAGAGAAATGCCTAATTTCTTGGCTTCCTGTGCCATCATCCCAGCTAATTGTCCACCACCAATAACACCAACCCTTCTTTGCATCATTGATCACATCCTAAAGATTCCGGGGTAGAGACGCCGGTTTTTGAGTTGACACCCTCGGCTCTTTCGCAGAGATTTTTGATTTGTTGAGCGTCAAGCACTGCCAAACTAAAATCAGCACCGTTGATGTTTACTCCCTCGAAAATGGTGCGCAGCATAATTGCTTCGGCAAAAATGGCATCGCTTAAATCGGAATTTTTAAAGGTACTCAGATAGGCTAACCCATTGGTTAAGTCCGCTCCATGAAAGTTGCCTTCGATGATAGAGGCTCCGTTAAACACTGCCCCGCGCAAATCGGCAGAGCTAAAGTTAGAATCTTGCAGATTAACGTTAGTAAATTGGGCAGATTGCAAATTTTGTCCCGAAAAATCCTTTCCTGTCAGATTCTGGTTTTCATAACTGGCATTGGCTCCTGTGACAGCAGCAGAACTGGCTGCTAAGGCATTGACAGGAGATAGGATAAATAGTAAGGCAAAAAAAGCGATCGCTAATCGAAAGATAGTCTTCATTGGCGGAAAATTCCATCAGTGGGCATTCTTGATTTTATAGCAGTAAGTCATCGGCCGTCAGCTTTCCGCCAGCCGCTAGAAATTGCTGGCACACAAACCTTTATAATGGCTGTCTAGGCTTATACTGCCATGCAATTTGGTCTAAACAAAAATATTTAAGCCACGGGCCCCCAGTTTTCAGCTAAATAAAGTAAAAGACAAAAGTTAATTCATTTTCTCTCTCCTGACTTCTATTTCTAAGGACAATTTCTGATTTATACAAGAGGTTTGATGGATACACCGCAACTTTTATTCAATGGTTTAGCCGTCGGCAGTATTATTGCTCTGGCTGCTGTTGGGTTAACCCTTACCTGTGGCATTTTGCGTCTGTCTAATTTTGCCCACGGCGATTTTATGACTTTGGGTGCTTACATAACTTGGGTGGTAAATGCTCAAGGGATTAATCTCTGGTTAGCGATGCTGGTGGGGGCAGCAGTGACAGCTATTGCCATGCTCATTGCCGAGAGATTATTATGGAAACCTATGCGCGATCGACGGGCTGATTCTACCACTTTAATTATTATTTCGATCGGTTTGGCTTTATTTCTTCGCAATGGTATTTTAATGATCTGGGGCGGTAGTAATCAACGCTACGATCTCCCTGTGATGACCGCTACAGAAATTTTTGGGATTAAAGTAGCTTTCGATCGATTGTTAGTCATTGGTTTGGCAATTATAGTTATTATTGCCCTCCATTTGTTATTGCAAAAAACTAAGATCGGTAAGGCGATGCGCGCCGTAGCTGACAGCACCGATTTAGCTAGAGTAACCGGAATTAACGTCGAATGGGTTGTTTTCTGGACATGGATAATCACGGGAGTTTTAACTGCTTTCGCCGGAGCGATGTTCGGGTTAATTACTGGAGGAGTACGTCCCAATATGGGCTGGTTTTTAATCTTACCAATGTTTGCCGCCGTGATTTTAGGTGGTATCGGTAATCCCTACGGAGCGATTGCCGGTGCTTTAATTATTGGTGTTGCCCAAGAAATTAGTGTTCCCTTAATTGGTTCTGATTATAAATTAGCCGTGGCTTTATTAATTATGATCTTGCTGTTATTATTCCGTCCCCAAGGTTTATTTAAAGGCACGGTTTAACAGTTAACAGTTATCAGTTATCAGTTATCAGATGTAAGTTTTAAGTTTGAAGTTTTAAGTTATTTATAGGGCTTTTCACGTTACTGAGGTATCGACAAGTTTTGCCAACAAAGGACTTAAGCCCCTTGCCCATGCCTCATTCTGATGAAAACTGCTATATTTACTGATTACTATTTACTGTTTACTGATTACTGTTTACTGATTACTGAAAAGCCCAATCTTTAATCCTGAATATATTCTTCCCCGGTGATTAAAGCGTATTCAGCGCGGGTGAATTCTCGACCTAAATAAGCAGCATGATCGAACATAGTAATCGGACAAGGGTGGGTTTCTTCGATCACTTTTACGGCTAATTCTTTGGCGGTTCTTGCGGTGTAAATAGTCTCAGGATTGCGATCAAGTTTTTGCCTAACACCGATAACTTTTCCCGTTTCTGGATCGACGGCTAAACCTTTTTCATTGATAATATTGCTGTAATGTTTGGCACAGATTAACCCGGCTTCTCGGTCTAGATAAATAATAAAATATCCTGCGGGATCGAGAGTGATCGGACGTTTGGAAAGTTGATGATCAATAGCCGTGATTTGGGATTTTAATTCGCTCATTTTCTTGACAAAATTACTTAAATATGTAGTTGAAAGCAAGAGCAAATTATATCACATACCATCATCCTTTTTCTAGAGTATTTTGTCGAGATAACCCCTATTTTCTGTGAGCAAATCTGACCTACTGAGCAATAATACTAAATCCTGTTTAAAAAGTATAGGAAAGTGGGGAGCGGGGGCAAGAGGAAAGAGGCAAAAGGGGCAATAGATAATCAGTTTTTAATAACCAGATTTAGTATCACACCAGCTGCCATCTGGGGGCGCGAGCTTTGCGCCCCTAATCTAAGGTCGAAAAATAACAGGCTGATGGCTGAGAGCTTAATGCTATAAATCTTCTTCTACCAAAGCCTCAACCCGTCCTGTTTTGACCGCTTCCACCAAAGCGGCGTGATCTTGTTCTGTCTGCTCGGCATAAGCGATCGCAAATTCACCCATCGCTAGATCGAACTGATCTCCTTTCCCCAAATAACCGCTAATGGTGGCCGCATCTCCAGATTTAGCGTGGGCGCGGGCTAAGGTCCAGCCACAGAACTCGGCGTAGCGTTGCAGTTGGGCGGCCGACACTCCCTCAATGGGTAGGGAAAACTTCATATCCCGCAGTTGCCGTAAATAGAAGTTATTGCCCCGTCTTCCCTGGGTCCAGCCTAAAAATATGTCGCTAGAGGATTGCATCAATCTCTGGCCTGTAACCACCCGTTGTCCCTGATTTTCGTACTGGCTCTTGGCGGTATAGGGTTCAAGAACTGAAGGGCAAGCCTCCTTAACTTGTAGGATGAGGGGATGGTTATCTTCCGAGAAAAATAGGGCGATATAACATCTGGTGCCGACACTGCCAATGCCTACCACTTTCAGGGCAAAGTCCTCTAACCGGTAGCGATCAAACAGGACCCGGCGTTCCTCTGGCAGGGATTGGCGATAGTCTTCCAGACCCTCACGCACGAGAGTCTCCCAATCCGGTTCGTTGACATGGTAGAGAATGGGCGGCTGATCGACAAAGCGATTGCGTCCCGCGGTTTGGGTGACGATCTTGGGGTAGAGATGTTCGATGATGCGCTCGCGGGCTTTTGTCATCATCTGTTCCCGCAACTTCCGCGTCTTTTCGTCGGGAGCCATCTCGATCACCTGTTCTACTCCTATGCGCGTGTACCATACCTCTAAGGGACTGAGGCGAGAATATTCCCGCAGGTGTTCCCGATAGGAACGAGCGCAATCGATCGCCGCTGCCTTCGATTCTCGATCGGATAGATCGCTATCCCTGCCGGCGATGACAAAGCTGACCACTAGACGCTTGAGATCCCATTCCCAAGGTGCGGGTAGGGTTTCGTCGAAATCGTTAATATCGAAGACTAAATTGCGTTCGGGGGTGGCAAAAAATCCGAAGTTCAAGAGGTGGCAATCCCCGCAGGCCTGCACGATAATGTCGGTTTTGGGAGTGGTGGCCAGATCGTAGGCCATCAAAGCAGCGGAACCGCGCAGGAAGGTAAAGGGACTCCGCAACATCCGTCCGTAGCGGATAGGAATCAATTCCTGTAATCGCCCTCGATTTGATGCTTCGATGATCTCGATCGGCTCTCGACCAGCTGCGGGGGGTTGCCAGATAGCGTGGCGAGAACGCGGCAATCGCTCCCGCAGGGATTTACCGATCTGGATGCGTTCCTCCCGTGAACGGAATCGAGCTTGAGAGGGTGACCGGATCGGGGTTTCTATTTGGTGGTTCATAGCGACTTTTTCCCCTGAATGAGATTACATCCCTTGCTGTTAGTTGACATCCTCGCCGCCCTAAAAGTGCGGCGATTCCTAAACCTCACGATTTAAGTTTCTGCTTCCACCACCGTCGCATACCACAGTTAAAAAACCATGTACTGTCTTACACAGAGTCCACAGACTTTCGCCCCATTTCAGAAGCCCGATTCCGTGTGTCCCACGGTACGTTGACCGCCTATAGCTTCTTGTACTTGTTGCGCGCGACTTTTTACCCGGCCAAGCTTTTCTGGTCGGAACCCCCTAAGCCGAGTTTTCAAGGTGCTGCGCCGTCCACTTGGTTTTCGAGACTGGCCTTTTAATTCTAACGTAAAGCCAACCTAGAACGGCGGGGTTTCAGACCCAAAATTTCCGATGATGAAACGCCTCGATCGCTTCCTCTAGGGTTGGATAAATACGTTCGGTCGAGATCGTCTCGGATAGGTCTCCTTTTTTTAATTGCTGATATAAATCTTGCTTCACCCGCGCCATGGCGAAAGTAATACCACTACCGATTAATTCTCGATGTAATTCTTTCAACATATCGACCGCCGTAATATCGATATCTAGAATCGCTTCGGCGTTGAGAACGAACCACTCGACGGGGACTTCCTCCGCCTCGATCGCCGCTATTGCCCGTTTGCGAAAATTCTCGGCGTTGGCGAAACAGAGGGGTGCGTCGTAACGGTAGAGAACCAATCCGGGGATCGTCGTCGCGCCCTGCCAATCCTCGATGTCGTGCAGGCCCGCCAGATTCGGCACTTCCCCCAAAACCGCATCGTGTGGTCGCATCAGCCGTGCGAACAGATCGACCACCGATAACCCCACGGCAACGCCCACCCCGACGAGGATATCGGTGGCCAGGACACCGAACATGGTGACGAGCGCCAATCGGAACTCGCTGGTTTTGAAACAACGCAGACGGTTGAACTCCGAGATCTCGATCAGACGGAGCGCGGCGTAAATCACGATCGCCCCCAGGGCCGCTTTCGGAAACAGGGATAGCAGCGGGCGCAAGAACAAGAGTACCAAAATCACGATCAGAAAAGCCACGAGGGAAAACAGTTGCGATCGACTGCCCAGAGAATCGCCGATCGCCGTGCGACTGCCGCTACTGCTGACGGGAAAGCCTTGCATGATGCCGTTACCGATATTCACCGCTCCCAGGGCGAGTAATTCCTGATTGCCATCGATGCGATAGTTGTTTTTCGCCCCGAAGGCGCGGGCGGTCAAGACGTTATCGGAATAGCCAACGAGGGCGATACCGATGGCCGAGGAGAGTAAATAGACGAGCTGCTGGGAAGAAAAACCTCTCGGTACTTTCAAACTCGGTAAACCGGCGGGAATTTCCCCGATCACGGCGATGCCTCGCTCGTTCAGATCGAACAAATATACTGCCGATGTGGCCAGTAGAACTGCGAGTAAAGGACCGGGGGCATTGGGAAAGCGACGTTGTACCACTAGCAGGAAAATTAGAACAGCGGCGGCGAGAATCAGAGTTGGTGGGTGAATCTCGGATAAATGTCCCGAAAATTCCCCGATCTGTCCGAAAAGCGATTCCGCTTTCAGTGACATCCCGCTAATTTTTCCCAACTGACCGACGATCATGATCACCGCTACTCCGGCCATGTAGCCGACGAGGATCGGTTTGGAGAGGAGATCGGCGAGAAACCCCAACCGGGCGAAAGCGGCGACGCAGCAGACGCTCCCCACGAGTAGGGCCAATAGACTGCACAGACTGGCGTAGTTGCTCCTATCCCCGGCGACGAGGGGCATGATAGCGGCGGCGGTCATTACTGCCGTCGTCGATTCCGGCCCGACGGAGAGTTGTGGTGAGGAACCGAGCAGGGCATAGATGAGCAGCGGCGGTAGGATCGCCCATAATCCGGCGATCGGTTGTACTCCGGCCAGTTCCGCATAGGCCAGACATTGGGGAACGAGATAGGCTGCCACGGTGATCCCCGCGATGACATCTCCCCGCAACCAGGCCGAGCGATAGGATCGCAGGCGCTTTAACCCGGGTAGGGAAAACCGCTCCCTAGAAAAATTTAATCGAGTAGGCATCCTCATCTCTTCTCCTGTCATCGAAGTTCGGCGTTGTGGGAATATTGGTGGCAAGAAAGCGTTAAATATCCGTGAGTGGGAATGTCTTTTTTGCGGGACTTTCCCTTCAAAAGCGACCTCGACCTTTAGCCCTGGCGGAAAACTTTCCTGTCGGCGAGCGATCGCGTTTTTCCTCGCCTCTCCAGAGGGTTATCAATAAAAGCGATCGCTATTTACAGGCCATTACCGCGATCGTGTAGGCGTTATTATTCATGCCGTTAATATTAAAATTAATCTGATAGGGCTGTCTACCCGTGGGTGATTGGAAGGGTAAAGAATAGGTTTCGCCCCGTTTCATTTCGACATTTTTCTGGAAGGCGCTATTGACTGAATTATCGGGATATTTGAGATTGATCGTCACTCCGTATTTGCCATCGTTTTCGGGAACCATTACCCCCTTAAAAGAGGCGAATTTCACCCCGGAGGGAACGGCGAAATCGGTGTTAAAGTTATTCTTTCCTATGGCATCGATCTGTTTGCGGATATGGGTCTGATTAGTGGCTACTTCCTTGAGGTACTGACAGTTTTTCGGAAGTTCGGTAGCCTGATCTTTGGTACTGGCGACAACGGCCATCGAGGTCAGTCCGAGGATTAAACCAGCCCAGAGAAAGCTGAAAGTTTTTGTCAACATGATAGTTTTTCCCGTTAAGTTTTTCTAAAATTGGCTCTTCGGGGACGATTAAAGATAATTAAGCCTTAATTGTCCCGCCTTGACTTTTTCCGTGACCAAAGTTCTCACTAATTCTAATTTTTGGCGCGGGACTTGGTCATTATCGCTCGCAGTGGAGCGAGTTCTCCTGTTTCTTCTGGGGTTAATTTTTGTGCGTCAACCCGTGAGATGTTCAGAGAATTGCTCCTCGTTTTTACTCTCCGAACCAAGCACAAACCCCGCTCACATACCCAAGAAAGCTAGGATTCAATATTTACCTTAAATGTCGGTTTGAAGGAACTCTCGGTTTCACCGACGAGATGAAAAACCGACCAGTTTGACATACTCACCGCCGTAAACGAGCGGTGATTCCTCACCACGCCACCTTTTTAGGATGGTCGTTGAATGGGGTTGACGCTTCACAGGATACTGCTACCTTAGCGGTAGTCTTATGCCTTCCGACCCGTCCATTTAAAGTCGAACGTATGTCCTCCGGCGACCAATACTTTTTTGGGTTTGTACATACCGACCTAGGTTACGTTTTGCCTCTAGCATGGGGTTTCCAGCGGCCGTCAGCTTCCCCTTACTCATCCTCAACCCGTTGCAGGACTTTCAACCTAGTATGTTTATTGGAGGAGTATCTATGATAGGGCGGGTTTTTTAGACCACTAGAATCCTAACACAAAGCCGTCCTAAAAGGACGGGGTTTTCAACCCAAATTTTCGATAAAACAGCACTTCGACACATTTCGACACATTTCGACAGGCTCAATGTAAAGGCTCAATGTAAAGGCTCAGTGAGACGAAGCACAGCTAATATTCAGGGGAATCCTGATTCTCTACATATTTCTTAAGTTGGTCTATTGTGACACCGCCACAACTAGCCACAAAATATGCCCCCGTCCACAAAATTCTCTTATCTTGACCATATATCTCTTTCAAGTGGTCTGAAAAGTTATCCCACATCAGCTGGCAAGAAGTTGATTTTAAGTTGGCTATTAATCCACTTAACAGCTTATGGGGTGGGTAAGTCAGAAGGATATGGATATGGTCTGATTCTCCGTTAATCTCTATTACCTTCGCCTCCCATTTCTCAGCTATGTTTTGAAAAACTATTCTCAAAAACTCTAAATGCTTTTTCTGGAATACTTTCCGATGATATTTTGTCACAAGAACTATATGTACGGTGAGTTTAAAAGTGGCTCTACGAGTCTTAAAATAATTAGCCTTCATGCTATTGACACTTTTTACAATGAATTACTATACTCATAATATAAGTGGGTGGGTGGAATTAAATATAAGATGAACGTAGGTTGGGTTGAAGCATGAAACCCAACGCCTGCTCATGTTACGCTACCGCTAACCCATCCTACAAATAATTGTGCCTCCCTACTTAACACATTGAGAGGTCGAATCGATGCGAGTCATAGAGTTTAAGTTAAAAACCAATTCACACCAGAAAATAGCCATTCAAGAGGCGATCAGGGTGGGACAGTTTATTCGGAATAAGTGTCTAAGATTTTGGATGGACTCTACCAAAGAAGACAAAGTTAACTATGGTACTTTGTGTAGGCTAACTACCGAATTATCTAATAGTCCTGAGTTCTCTTTTGTTGGTAAACTCAACTCTATGGCTCGTCAAGCAAGTGCCGAAAGAGCTTGGTTTTCTATATCCCGTTTCTACGACAATTGTCAAAGGGGTTTGGCAAAAAAAGGCTATCCTAAATTCAAAAAGTTTTCAAGGTCTGTCGAGTACAAAACTTCTGGTTGGAAACTAACAGAAGACAAAAAGTTTATCCACATCACGGATAAAACAGGGATAGGAAAATTAAAGTTAATCGGCACTTTTAACCGTGAGATTCTCGATAAATCTACTATCAAAAGAGTCAGGCTTATTAAACGAGCCGATGGCTTTTATTGTCAATTTGTCTTAGACATTGAGAGAGTAGAAACCTTTGACTCTACAGGAAAAGAAGTAGGGATTGATTTAGGTTTAAACCATTTCTTAACTGACTCTCATGGGGATAAAATTGATAACCCACGATTTCTTCGTCAAGCGGAGAAACGCTTAAAAAAAGCACAGCGTAAACTCTCAAAAAAGAAAAAGGGAAGTCAAAAAAGGTTAAAACAGAAATCTAAAGTAGCTCGCCTTCATCTAAAAGTTTCTAGACAACGCCCAGATTTTGCCGTTAAGACAGCAAAAGCGTTAATCCAATCTAACGATTTGGTAGTCTATGAGGACTTGAAGGTATCTAATATGGTGAAAAATCCCAAGCTTGCTAAATCTATTTCAGATGCGAGTTGGTCAATGTTCACCGATTGGTTAGACTATTTTGGGAAAATACACGGGAAGTTTGTGGTAGCGGTGAACCCACAATACACTAGCCAACAATGTTCTAGTTGTGGTAATATCGTCAAGAAAACATTATCTGTAAGAACTCATGTTTGTTCTTGTGGGTGTGTCTTGGATAGAGACGAAAACGCCGCTATAAACATTCTCGCACGGGCAAATACTGTCGGGCGGACAGAAATTCAAGCCCTCAGACAGACTACCCACTGTCTATTAAGTGAAAGCTTAGTAGATAAGGTAACTGGATGAACAGGGAATCCCCAAGCGCTTGAGTGCGATGGGAGCGTCAATTAGGCAAGAAAATTTAGAAAGAAGATAGGAGATAAATAGCCTTAAAATTAATTAGCAGGAGGAAATATTACCAATTAAAGGTTCGCTGCTATGAAATTCCGTCAATTGATGCGGGCAACAGAAAATAAATACAATCGGCTGCTGGCAAATCTAGTCTTGCTCTACATTATTTACCCATTTTTAGTATATCTACCCCTCGGAGATTTGCTAGTTTTCTTTTTCTTCTCCCTCTCTGTGATCATCGCCGTCTATCAGATCGATCGCAGTAAATTGGCTTTAAGATGTAATATCGGTCTGTTTCTAATTGCCCTCATCCTGCGAGTATTCGGCACGATTATCCCTATTTATAGGGATTTAACCGGTTGGTTCGATCTGTCTAGTACATTAATTTCTCTAGCTTTTATTAGTTTATGCGTGTACTCGATTTTACAAGAATTAATTCTCGCCGAACAGGTAACATCCGATATCATCAAAGGGGGAATTTGTGTCTATTTTCTCCTAGGATTTTTCTGGGCATCCGCTTATAGTATCGTCCAGATTTTTGAACCCGATTCCTTTAGCTCCGCCGCTAAAACCGTCAACCAGGCGGATCTACTTCATTTCAGCTTTACTACCCTGGCCACGGTTGGTTACGGTGATATAGTTCCTACCAGTAAAGTCGCTAGAGTTCTAGCCAATTTAGAAGGAATGACTGGAGTTCTCTATCCCGCCGTTTTTATCGCTCGTTTAGTCAGTTTACACAATGGTCGTTAACCAAAACAATCCAGCGCCTTGGAGAATATTAGATGATTATGCGTCGCTTTATGCCGATTCTTTCTTTACTTTTGCCTTGGGTCACTGCCGCAGGAGTCTTGGCGGAAATACCGACTCTATCCCAGGAAATCCGCCCAAAAACGGCGGAACAGGTGATCGAGCAACTCTGTGCTAATTTAACCAAACAGCGATCGTTCACCGTCAATATGGATGTCACCTATGACGATGTACTCGAATCCGGGGCGAAAGTTCAGTACAGTGCCTATCAAAACATCTGGGTAGAGAAACCCGATCGCCTGCGCTCGGACTACACTGGGGATGAACGAGTTACCCGCTTTTTTTACGACGGTAAAACCTTCACCCTCGCGGATCTGGAACGGGATCTATACGTCACCAAACCAGCACCAAATACTCTAGATGAAGCCTTAGACCAAGTAGAGCAAAGGTACGGGATCAGCATTCCCATGTCAAATCTGGCAGCGAACGATCCCTGTGCAGAGCTAATGGCCGATGTCAAGCAAATTATTTTTATCGGCAACGACATGGTCAACCGCGAACCGATGTATCATCTGCTGCTGATCGGTAGCGATCGCGATTATCAAATCTGGGTCACGCAGGATGCCACCCCCCTACTGAGGAAAGCGATTATCACCTATAAAACTCTACCCGGTTCACCCCAGTACACGGCAATATTATCCGACTGGAATTTTAATCCCAGTACCTCCGCCGATACTTTCACTTTCCAACCGGGATCAGAGTCGATCCCTATCGAACTTTTACCCCCTAGGGATAATCAATCCCAGCAGTAAACCCTGTTCATAAAATGCGATCGCTTGTCGGTATTCCCCTAAATCAGCGTTTTGATATACTTTGAATATCTAACGAATTCGAGGTGGGATAATGAAGTCGCAGATTGGACGCTGGGGTAATTCTTTAGCGATTCGGATTCCCAAGTATGCGGTGGAAGCACTAAACCTCAATCCCAATGACGTTGTTGAATGTTCTGTGGAAAACGGAAAGCTAGTAATTGAGCTAATTCAAGCCTTGCCTGAGTTAAGCCTAGAAGAACTACTGGCTGAGGTTGTTGAATCACCGGAGCCGGAAGTGGATTGGGGACGGCCAATGGGAGAGGAGGTTTGGTGACATACATTCTAAGGCGTTGCTGATTTGAGATATGAATCTTCTTTTCTGGTATTTTTAAAACCTAGAGCCAAACTAACTTTTGCATCTGATGCAAAGTTGGCATTCATACCTTGATTCAGCAACGCCCGTTTTTTTGCACCAGAAACCGTCGAACGCTTGCAGAAAATAATCTGGGAAGATAAAAAAATCAAGGAGTCCGGGCCATGAAAAGATCTTTACGTCAAAACTTATGTGTTCTTGCCGCCCTCCTCTTGGGTACAAGTTTACTGGTAACGGATTATGTGGACGCTCGCGGTGGCGGTGGTGGTGGTAGTCGTGGGGGTGGTGGAGCTTCCCCACGGGTCAACCGCAGTAGTGATCTGCAAAACCGAGGGAATTTTAGTAATCGTTCCCAACCCTCTAGAGATTTTTCTGGAAGACAGGGGGAAAGACAAACTAATCAACAAAACCGTCAAGGGGAACGCACGGAAAGACAGGGTGAACGGCAAACCGGTCAACAAAACCGGCAGGGTGAACGCAGCGAAAGAACCGATACCCGTCAAGGGGAACGCAGCGAAAGACAGGGTGAACGGCAAACCGGTCAACAAAACCGGCAGGGTGAACGCAGCGAAAGAACCGATACCCGTCAAGGGGAACGCAGCGAAAGACAGGGGGAACGGCAGCAGCAGGTTAGCGATCGCCAACAGAACCGTCAGAACTTTATTGACGATAATCGCAACGGTTACTGGCGTGGTGGCGGTTGGTACGGTGGCGGTTATTACGTCCCCCCGGGTTGGGGTTGGGTGGGTTTGACCACCGGCTTAGTCATCGGTTCAGCGATCGCCACTCTCCCCCCCTACTACAATACCGTCTATGTGGGTTCCACTTCCTACATTTACTCGGACGGCATCTATCTTCAGCCTAGCGGTAGTTCCTACACGGTGGTGGCCCCGCCAATCGGCGCAATTGTCACCTATATCCCAGACGGCTGCACCACAATTACGGCTGACAATACGCTTTATTACAATTGTAGCGGTATCTATTATCAGCCTCTGTTTGAGAATGGTTCCACGGTTTATCAGGTGGTTCGCTTCTAATCGGTTTCTTCTTCATCAATAATTGCCGATCGATCTAATAATAATAAATCTCGCAGGCGATCGGTATCTAATTCGGTTAACCAATTTTCCCCGGCATCTACGGTTTGTTCCGCTAATTGTTTTTTGCTTTCGATCATCTCATTAATGCGTTCCTCTAGGGTTCCCGTACAGATGAATTTATGTACCTGAACATTGCGTTTTTGTCCGATGCGGAAAGCGCGATCAGTGGCCTGGTTTTCTACGGCTGGATTCCACCAACGATCGATATGAAAAACGTGATTAGCGCGGGTTAAATTTAATCCTGTTCCCCCCGCTTTCAGGGAGAGAATAAAAATCTTTGGTCCTTGGGGATCATTTTGAAAGCGCTCGATCATTTCTACCCGATCTTTTGCTTTGGTAGAACCGGAGAGAAATAATATTTCCTCGGCTAATTTTTTCTGGAGATGGGTTTGTAGGAGTTTTCCCCACTCGGCAAATTGTGTAAAAATTAAAGCTCGATCGCCTTCTGCTATCACTTCCTCTACCATGGCTTCTAAACGTAATAATTTCCCCGATCTTTGACTGGTTTCTAAACTATTTTCTTTCAAAAAATGGGCGGGATGATTACAAATTTGTTTTAGTTGCATTAGCAAGGTTAAAATTAATCCATGTTTCTGAATTCCTTGAATTTCTTCAATTTTCTGGAGCGTTGTCTCGACTAATTGTTGATAAAGTTGTCCCTGTTCTTTCGATAAACCACAAAAAATATTCATTTCCTGTTTTTCTGGTAAATCTTCAATAATATTTTTATCGGTTTTTAATCTCCGTAAAATAAAGGGACGGACAAGGGAACGTAAATTATGCAGGGATTCTTGATCGCCGTATTTTTCAATGGGAAGGGCAAAACGGCGCTGAAAAAAGGCTTGAGTTCCTAAAAAATTGGGATTGAGAAAATCCAAAATTGACCACAATTCCGTCAGGCGATTTTCTACGGGAGTTCCCGTTAAGGCAATCCGAAATCCTGCGGGTATTTTTCGCACTGCTTGGGATTGTTTAGCCGTAGAGTTTTTAATATTTTGAGCTTCATCTAAAACTAAACCTTGCCATTGTACTGCTTCTAAAGTGGAGAGATCGCGATAGATTAAAGGATAACTGGTAATAACAACCGATTGATTTTTTACCGCTTGAGCAAAAGCTTTACCTTTTAATCTTTTTTCGCCATGATGCACAAAAACAGCTAGGGTGGGAGCGAATTTTCTTAATTCATGTTCCCAGTTATTGACCACAGAAGTGGGAGCCACCACTAACACGGGATTAACTAACATATCCTGTTCTTTTAATGCTAGTAAAAAAGCGATTAATTGCGGGGTTTTTCCTAAACCCATATCATCGGCTAAACAAGCACCTAAACCCCACTTTTCTAGGAAAGCTAACCAACTAACTCCCTTGATTTGATAGGGACGTAATTCCCCCCGAAATTCCCGCGGTGGGTTGATTAATTGAATCCCTTGATTGTTATTTAAATTATCAATTAATTCCTTTAATGCTCCCTCCGCTTGGAAATTAACTACCGGCAGTTTAGCAATTAGATTATTATCTCCTGAACTCAAGCGCAGAGCATCTTCCACCGAGAGATTCAGGGGAGCGATGGTATTATTTAAAATTGCCTGAGCTGCTTTGACATCCGTAGGTTGTAGGATTAACCATTTGCCTCCCACTTCCACCACTGGCGATTTTTTCTCTAATAACTTATCAAAATCTTTTTTCGATATTTCCTGTTCCCCTACCACTAATTTAAGCTGAAAGTTTAATAAACTGGTTAAACTTAATCTTTCTCCTTTTTTGGGAGTTACACTGGCAGCAATCTTAATTCCTAATCTTTGTTCATTACTACCGGCAGTTAAACCCGTTGGCAAAATTACCCCTAATCCCTGCTCTTGCAATTGCCAAGCGATCGAGCGAATAAACTGATAAACTTCGATCGAATCAAGAGAACATTCCTCCGGGTGTCTCTGCTCTAAACTAATTCTAATCGGTTCGTACAATCGCGCCGCTAATCCCAATCCTTTTAAGAGAATTTCCTGGGGATTATTGACAACTCTTTGATAACTATGATAACTTTCTTTGCCCTCTAACCAAATCAACTTGGCACTAATGAGAAATTCGGGATCATCTAACGCTTGTAAATAATAGGTGAGTTTCCACGCTGTCCCTAGACTGGGAGGTTGTAAAGATAAACAGACACGGTATTGATTCTCGATTAATTGGCGATTATTGCCATTAACTAAACTTTCTTGGATAGGAAACACCCAGTTATTATAAGCATTTTCTAGACGCTGTAAATTCTTGGCTTCTAAGGCAATGTCATGATGATCACCGCTTAAAGATTGTAGCCAGGGTTTCACCATCAATGAGGGGGAAATATTAACACTACTATCTATCTTTTGTCGCAAACGAGCATCGACAATATTTTTTAAGCAATCGAGAATAATTGTTTGTGGTTCGCTATTTTCTTGATAGGCAAGACAAACCGGGGGGATGGTTTGGATAAACTTAGCTAAACGAGTGCGATCGATGGTACTATCTAGCAGGGGATACCAGCAACTTTTACCTTGATTTATTCCTGCTAAAAATTTCCCCCTTGCTAATAAATCTAAACTCCAACGGTGCAAATACAGCCAAAATCGTAGATCATTGCCGATAAATTCGGCCTTAGCTAGGGGTAATTTCTCCCATAACCGCACTATCATCCCCGCAGAAAAAGTTAATCCCGATACCTGCCATGGTTGCCAAGACAAGGATTTAGCTGTGGGTTCGAGAATTTGCCCCGACAGCAGCGGTAAAAAATATTTTTTCCTTGGGGGAGAATAACTAGGTAAACTGAGCTTGATTGATTCTGGAGAATAGCGGTCAAGCTGAGGAGAAAATTTCTCGATAAATTGGGCTAATGCCCCAGATTCTAGACAAAAAGGATGATTTTCCTTTGTTTCACTTAATTCCTTCCCTTGCCACTGTTCACCCCAAAGAAAAAAAACACTATCTTGCGAACGAATCAGCCAATTACCGTGTAGAGTAGTCATTATGAAATAGGGAAATTCCTCTAAAAAACCTGCTGTTGAAAAGGCAAAAAATCTCGATTTTGTCGCTTCTTCTGACCTTAAGAGCCTCTAATCTTCTATTTTAGTGGACAAGGGCTGATTTCTCAAGCAGAATCTAGTTAAGCGATTAGCCCCGATCGCATGGTTATTATCAATAAGAATAAATAGAGTTCTTTTTAAACTATGTACAAATCGATCGCCCTCACCCTCGTCCTCAGTCTTCCCCTTAACTTCTCCCTAGTTGGTCAGACGGAAGATCTAAACCACCTACAGCAATTATTATCCACCCGAAAATGTCCCCAATGCGATCTGAGCGGTTCGGGGTTAGTGCAATCGAATCTAGTCGGGGCAAAATTAAATGGGGCCAATCTCGTCGGGGCCAATCTTAGTCAAGCTAATTTAAGTGGGGCGGATCTGAGTGGCGCAAATTTAACTGGAGCCTCTCTTTTTGGTGCTAATCTGACTGGAGCGAACTTAACCGGGGCAATCTTGACGGGTGCGGATTTAAGAGGCACTTATCTCAATAATGCTAACCTCGACAACACCAAACTAGACACTGCATACGTGCAGGGTGCGGTGGGAATTCCCAGTAGTGCCGGTACTCCTGAACTATTCTATGGTCTAGGGATGGTGGAAGGAAAACAGGGACGCACCAGCACCGCTATAGAAAATTTTAATAAGGCCTTGACAATTAACTCAGAATATGCTCCAGCTTATCTGGCCCGGGCCATGGCTCACTATCGTCTGGGACAAAATGCTCTAGCGGCCCAGGACGCTCAAATGGCTTCGACTCTCTTTGAACGACAAGGTAATACCCCCGGTTACGAAGCGGCAGAGAATTTTATTAAAGGCATGGAAATCGCCCTAAAACCGCGAGAACAAGGTGGTGGCAACGCTCAATTAGACCAAATGGTGCAGGGGATTGGTTCTCTGCTCTTACAGTTTGTTTTACCCGCTTTGGGACTGTTTTAATCCTCGTCCGCTGGCTCTTCTAAATGTTCCGAGACCGCGTAATAAAGGTCAAGAACATGATGATCGGCAAGACGATAAAAGACTCTCCGTCCCTGTTTTTGGTATTTAACTAATCTTAAGGCTCTTAGGGTTCTTAACTGGTGGGATACGGCCGATTCACTCATCCCTAAGTCGTCGGCTAAGTCACAAACACATAATTCTTGTTTGGCTAAAAGCGATAAAATTCTGAGACGGTTGGCATCCCCCAAAAGGCTGAAAAATTCGGCCATTTTTTGGGCTTTTTCTAGTTCTAATCCCTGCAAGTTCTGGAATTTCGCCCCTTGGTGATGGGATTCCCCACAAACCGGTGCTATTTTTTCTATGGCCATGTTTTTTCCTGATCGGTTATTAAGGGAAAGTTGAGAAAGGGAGGTATCGATCGAATCTTCAATCCCGATACTTGTCCCCTTCTCCCCAATAACTAAATTTAAACGCAACCACAGCCCTGGTGTCCACAGCCTTTCTCGTTCTCGTTAACGTGACCATTGGCACAAGCTTGGGAACAGTAGTATTGATCGTTTTCTTTGATGGCATCGGCGATCGATACTACACACAAACAGGATTTACAAGCACATTTCATCATGGTGACAGCGATCATGGTTACTACCTCGGAACTTCTTTACTGACTTTAGTATAACATCTGAACAGATGTTCATGGATTGAATAAAGTTAAATTTTTCTAAAACTCAGACGGGTGGGAAGTTCTCCTTGATCAGTGATCAGATTTGAGTTTTCAGTTTGCATATAGAGCTTTTCACGTTACTGAGGTATCGACAAGTTTTGCCAACAAAGAGTTTAAGCCCCTTGCCCATGCCTCATTCTGATGAAAACGGCTATATAATATAATCTAAGGTAGAAAAAAGTTAAATACTGACTAAACCGCCCAATTATAACAACTGAGCCGACAAATTCTGATGTTATTAGCATTAAAACAACTAACTGTTACTCCAGGCGACCACCTGTTGTTAACTTCACTCACTTGGCAAGATTATGAAACAATTCTTGACGAATTGGGAGATCGACGGTCAATTCGTCTATCTTATAGTCAGGGAACTTTAGAAGCAATGACTCCTCTTTTTATTCATGAAAATACCAAAGTTTTAATCGGGGATTTGGTTAAAGTTCTCCTAGATGAATTAGGGTTAGACTATGAACCCGCCGGATCAACAACCTTTAAAAATCAACAAATGGATCAAGGAATAGAACCAGATGAGTCTTTTTATATCGAAAATTGTGCTGCTGTCAGGGGAAAAAAGCGCCTTGATTTGGCTATTGATCCCCCTCCCGATTTAGCAATTGAAATTGATATTACTAAGCGAACCCGATTTAATAATTATGAGCGATTGGGTGTTCCTGAATTGTGGCGATATAATGGAGAGAGACTGGAAATCAGTGTTTTGCAAGGATCAGAATATGTTGAATCTTCCCAAAGCCGAATATTTTCTCAATTTAATCTAATAGAAAAAATTCCAGAAACGCTACAAAATAGTCAAAAAATCGGTAGTGCCATGGCATTAAAACAATTCCGAATTTGGGTCAAGCAAACGCTTAATCCTTGACCTCAAATCAAGAACGAAGTCAGGGAACTGAGGTTTCCTACTGTCTTTTTACTGCTCACTGATTACTGCTCACTGATTGCTGTTTTTAGATGCAGAACGGCCTACCAGCGATCGCCAGCATCGTAAATTGTTAAACGTCCGACTCCTAGAGCTAATCCGGGAGAATTGTCCCCGGGGGGATAAGCAGTGATTCCAAACTGATAGATACCACCATAATCGGGATTGTGTACTGGTTTCAGACCGATGGAAACGGTATTACCGGGGGGGACAGGAGGATCAAAAATGACCGTAATCGTCTGAGTATTGGGGTCAAAAGTAGTGGATTTTAGGGTTAATTTTTCGCCTCGCTGATTGCGATCGCCAAGAAAAGCAAAGGTTTGATCGAGAAGAAAAGCAATAGTTTGAATATTAGGCTGCTGTTGTATGGTTACTTTACCCAAGGACGCCCCGAGAGACGGCGGTAGAGCGATGGTAAGATAGTATTTTGCCCCCCAAGTACGCACGGATTGGAAAGTAGCGGAGAAATTAACCAGAGTGGGAGAACTCTCAAAAAATACTCTGCCATCGGGAAATTGTCCTGCGAGAGACACAGAAGCATCAAAAGCGAGTATAGCAATCAAAGCGAGTTTAGATAGACTTTCAGTCTGTTTTAAAGGCAAAAAAGGAATTTTCAAGGTAAAAGCTACTATAAAATATTGATTGTCAAGGGCAATTATACCAAATTCACTTAACCCTAAACCGCTGCCATTATCAGTGATCAGTTATCAGTTGTTTTCTCCCCACTCCCCCACACCCCACACCCCACTTCTCACTTCCCCAACCCCCAACAGCTAACCCCCAACTTGCAATGTATCTCGAACACCTACATCTTCACAGTTTTAGAAATTATGCCGAACAGTTGCTAAAATTCGAGTCCAAAAAAACAATATTATTGGGCAATAATGCTCAGGGAAAATCCAATTTACTAGAAGCGATCGAACTTTTGTCCACTCTCAAGAGCCATCGAGTCAGCAAGGATCGGGATCTGGTGCTAGAATCGGACTCGGAGGCGAGAATTTTTGCTAGGGTTAATCGTCTTTATGGAGCATCAGAATTAAGTTTAATTCTCCGTTCTTCCGGTCGTCGCACCGTGATCCGCGACCGTCAACCCCTGCGCCGTCATCTCGATTTTTTGGGCGTGATTAATGCGGTACAATTTTCTAGTCTCGATCTGGATTTAGTGCGCGGTGGTCCGGAAGCTCGCCGAGATTGGTTAGATACTTTATTAATTCAATTAGAACCCCTATACGTTCATATTTTACAGCAATATAATCAGGTTTTACGACAAAGAAATGCTCTCTTAAAAGAGATTCGTAAACAGGAATTAGAGGGAAAAGTTTATGGGGATTTATCCCAGCTAAAACTCTGGGATTTACAACTAGCAGAAACCGGTTCAAGAGTAACGAGAAGAAGGGCGCGAGTCCTGCAAAGATTAATTCCTTTAGCCCAAAAATGGCACGAAAGTATTAGCGGAAAAACCGAACTTTTAGAATTACAATATATTCCCAATGTGCCTTGGGTAGAAGATGATGTCAATGGGGTACAAAGGGCTTTTTTAGATAAGATTGAAACCCGTCGTTTGGCAGAGAAACAACTAGGGACATCGGTAGTCGGTCCCCACCGGGATGAAGTGGATTTTTTAATTAACCAAAACCCCGCTAAATCCTACGGTTCCCAAGGACAACAAAGAACCTTAGTTTTAGCCTTAAAATTAGCGGAATTACAGTTATTAGAGCAGATTATCGGGGAACCTCCCCTACTACTCCTCGATGATGTTTTAGCGGAATTAGATATCGAACGACAAAATCAATTATTAGATGCGATCGAAGACCGTTTTCAAACTTTAATTACCACCACTCATCTCAGTTCTTTTGAGTCCCGTTGGTTGCAATCTTCCCAAGTATTTTCTGTCAAAAAGGGACATATTTTTTATTAGCCTATAGCCACCAGCCTTCAGCCATATTCAGTTATCAGTTATCAGGTTTTTCTCCCTATCTTTCCACTCTCTAGTCACCTCAGCAGTTTAACCCTAAACTAAAGCTACTCATTCAGTAAATAGCTGCGATATCTCGGTAGTTTGCTCTAGAAAATTTCTCATATATTCTGGTTTAATTGTTTGGTTTAATTGATAAATTACTAACCATTCACCACCAGCTTCCAAGTACCAACCATGGTTCTGCCCAAAAAATTGTAAGGTGTCAAAATTCAAGATTTCTCGGATAGTAGATTCTTACCATAATACGATCTCAAGCTTATGAACCTTTATTTACAGACCATTGCTGTCAATCGCGGTCATCCTGATTGCTGGCTAAATTGTTGCTGTTAGAAAGTCCGTATAGCTCCTTAACCGATTGGCGGGAAAGGACGATAATTGTGAAGACTCCGAGAATTGTACCCAACGGGGTGAACAAGCAGAGGATGCAAGCTATCACAAAAGAAAACCAGTATTTCTTGTGACGGCTGAGAAATCGACCCGAAAAAATCGCAGAAATCGCTAAAGCTTCTCCTAGCAGTACTGTTGTTGCACCTAGAGCGGCGAATAGATATCCAAATGCTTTGGGGGGTAACTCTCCCGACGGCTCCATCGGGAATGATTCAGGGGAGGTAATCATGCTTATTCCTATAAAAAAATGACCCAAGAAAATAAGAGAGAAAAAAGCAATTACTCCTCCCACAATGTAATGAAATATTGACAATAATCTTAGGTGTTTTCGGTCGTTATTTGTGTTCATATAGGTAACTCATAATAGAAATCTACATAATACTATATCGGGGAGCATCTCATTTATGCAAGTGAGTAATTATACTTATACCTAAAACTGTTTTCTAGCAAGGCTTTCAAAATAGCTTGACATAAAAACCTGATTTAAGGGTTACAAAGGTGAGATGCTCCCTTATATCATTATATCGAAGCTGAAAACTTTTCTAGTCAAGGGATTTACTCGAATAGAAATGATTCTAATTCTCCCATAGTTTTTCGATGAAATTGAATTAGTAACGAAAGACATACAGTTCAGCTATAGAACTATTTTTGTTAGTACAGATGGGAAAAGCAGTCCGTGATCGGGTTGTCGCTTTTGGGGATATCTCGTGTAATCATCTCGACATCACCTCCCTTGCCTAGCTTCAGGTAATTCCGATTCTGAGGGTTAACTCTCGAAGGTATTGACTTCTGGCAATAGCTAGAGATTTGTTATTAGCTAAAAGCAAATATTATTTGAGCCAAAATTGCTCGATTCCCCCTAACGATGGGTCTGGTAAAACGTCCTTGACTTTTTTCTTTGTCTGTATATACCCATAATAACAAAACAGGCCGCAGGCCTGTTTCACTATTAGATTAAGAATAATTAATCCTACCTAATCTCGCGGACTACCGGCTTACCGTCGATAATTTCACCGACGAGAATCAGATCAGCAACCCCGACAAATAAACCATTTTCTAAAACCCCCGGCATATTATTAATAGTTCTTTCCAAATCAGCCGGATCATCGATACTATCAAATTTAACATCGATAACTAAATTGCCTTGATCTGTCACCACGGGGCCAGCTTTTTTCACTCCCATGCGCAGAGAAGGTTTACCACCGAGGGCCTCTAATTTCAGCATCACCGGAGTCATGGCCATGGGTAACACTTCCACCGGCAAAAGAAAAGTCGATCCCAACTTATCCACCAGCTTATTGCCATCCACTACCACGACAAAAATATCGGCGAGACTATCGACAATTTTCTCCTGAGTATGGGCAGCACCGCCGCCTTTAATCAGGTTTTTCTGGGGATCCACCTCATCGGCCCCATCGATAGCGATATCCATCTTTGCGATGACATCGAGGGTAGTGAGGGGAATTCCGTACTTCCTAGCCAAAACTTGCGCTTGAAAAGAAGTAGGAACCCCGACAATATTGCTGATTTCCCCGCTTTGCAGTCTAGCGCCCAGATACTCGATCGCGTAGGCCGTTGTTGAACCAGTTCCCAATCCCACGACCGAATGAGATTGAACTAGATTAGCGGCGGCTTTACCGACCTCCTGTTTCATGAGAATGACCGGATCGATTGCTGTCATGATGCACATTCCTAAAAGCGATGTTTTGAACCTCTTAGTTATCGGCTATCCGTTGCCCTCTTGTCAATGCAATTAGGGATTAGTGGCCTGAGCTGCTAACATTTCCTTGAGTTTAGCCAATTCATTAGCCCAACGGGGATCTGGCTGTAAAGCGTCACCATCGCCGGTAACTTTCGGGGTACTACTGCCACCCCGTTCAGCCTTGCGTTTTTTGCCGCCGCCGCCACCACTACTGGATTTGCGCGGTGCTGCCGTCGTCGGTTTCGGAGTCGGTCTTTCGACTTTTTCCGGGGTTTCTACGCTGGCCTCCGGCCCTTCTGCTTCTTCTCCTTCTTCTTTACCTCCCTTGCTCCGGGGGAGAGCTTTCTCGATTTTGATCGGGTTTTCCATGAAGGATTGACCGTTGTATTTTTCGATAAACTGGTCAGCTAGTTCATCGCTAGGGACGGTAACGAAGGCAAAACCGCGACATTTGCCAGTTTTGCGATCTTTGATGACTTTAGTGGTAATCGTATCCCCTTCATCGGCAAAAAGCGCCTGTAATTTTTCGCGCTCGACGGATTCTTTGGGCAAATTACCAACGTATAGACGAACGGACATGATGGATTCCTCCAAGTATAGGTTGATTTGACATACTCCCACCGTCAAGCTACGCTGTGACGGGGGATTCTTTCCACATTGCTGTTAGAAATTCCTTGTTCAACGAGACAGCTTAGATTCTCAATGTCTCCATTAAGAATCCAGAGGCCGGACTCTCCCAAGGCGTTTGGGTCGGTTTCTGTTTGCCCAACAGTACCGTTGAGATAATTTCCCAAGTATTGTAACCCTTTTTTAAGAATATTTATTGCTGCATTATGATCCCTATCTAAGACTGTTTTACAGTTAGGACATTGATGAGTTCTAGTGCTTAATGTTTTTTGCACTCTCGTCCCACAAACTGAACAATCTTGAGAAGTGAAATGCGGCGGCACAGCAACACAAACAATCCGATAAATCTTGGCAAAATAATTCAACCATTGAGTGAATTGATACCAAGAAGCATCAGAAATCGACTTGGCAAGCTTACGGTTTTTGACTAAGTTTCTTACCTTTAAAGCTTCATAGACTACCAGATCATTAGACTGGACTAACGCCAAAGCGTCTTTAATTGCTTTGTCTTTACGTTGTCTTGATACTTTAAGATGAAGCCTAGCTACTTTTATCCGTTGCTTGTGATAGTCGTTAGACTGTTTCTTTCCTTTGCGAAATTGTTTTGATAATCTCCTTTGTGCTTTTTTCAGTCGTTTTTCTGACTTTCTTAAATAACGTGGATTCTCTACAGTATTGCCTTGAGCGTCAGTATAAAACTCTTTTAACCCTAAGTCAATTCCTGTTATTTGTCCCGTTGGTTTATGGTATTCTTGCCGTTCTACGTCAATCAGAAACTGGCAATAATAACCGTCAGCACGTCTAACAACTCTTACCCGTCTAATCTGTTGCTCTGAATAATAAACTAAGGTCTTTTGACTACACCATAAATCAAATTCTCCTGCTTTAAAGCCATCAGTGAACTTGATTTTACGTCGATTATCAGATAGTTTGTAGCCCGTTAGTTTATACTCAACCGAACGGTTATGTTTTTTGAACCGAGGAAACCCCTTTTTTCCCGGTATCTTAGCATGACAATTATGGTAAAACCTAGTAATTGATTGCCAGGCTCTATCAGCAGCCGATTGACGAGCTTGAGAGTTTAATTTATTAACCCATGGTGTCTCTTTATTGTTAGCTAGTACCGCGCAAAGTTTTTGGAGATCATTGCGGGTTGTCCCTTGATTGGACCGCCAATAACGAACACAAGAATTACGCACAAACTGAGAAGTTTTGATAGCTTCATCAAGCCGGTGATATTGCTCTGGTGTTCCGTTTTTTAGCTTTGCTTCTACGACTAGCATCTAACAATCCTCGACCCTTGGCTAAGTTAATTATAACACAGTTTACCCACAGATGGTGGAATTAAACCGATGCTCTGCGGTTGATATTCTGGTCGGATTTCATCCCCCGCAAAGCTGAGTATCTTGTCGAAAAATGTAGCGGGGGCATTCATCCGACATTTTAGGTAAAAACTTGTGCGACATTCCGTGCCTGTATGCTGATTTTTTTAAGGCAAACAGAGCTAAGGAGGATGTTTCCCAGCGATAAGCTTGTAGTTTCTGCACGATAGCGGCTGTGTCCGTCAATTTTGACTATCCTTAACGATTTCAACGAGAGGGACGGGATCTAGGGGTTACGTTTTTAGCTTTTAACAGGCCCAACCATTCAGCTTACCCGATTTATGTCGCTCTCTTCGATTATTACAGAATGTTTACACAATTTGTCAAATATTTTCTCTCGCTCCGGGCTGCCATGGAAAAAAATAAGTATAATTACTTAAGTATTTGTTCACAGTAAGCAAAATTTTATTAAAACTCTTGCTAAATGTATCATTATATGCTTCTTTCCTTTTGGCGGCGGGGTATCCTAGCTAACGGGAGGGAAAAAGCAAAACCCCCTCTACAGATACATTGACACTTTGTCAAGTATTTGTTACATTAGTTAAAAAAGGTGATACCCATCACCCATCTCGCTTGTTATCAACCACTGTCTTCATCGAGGAGGAACACCATGTCTCAACCGATCGAACTTTCCTTAGAACAACAGTTCAACATTCGTTCTTTTCAGACTCAGGTAGAAAAAATGAGTCAGGAGCAAGCGCAGGATTTCCTGATCAAGCTCTACGAACAAATGATGGTCAGAGAAAATATGTACAAAGCTTTTCTCAAACACCAGTGGGGTCTAGATTCTAATCCCTGGGCTTCCCAATAACTCATTTCACCCCTGCGGGCGACCTCTTTCTCCAGCTGGGTTTCTGCGGAAACGAGCTAGGGATGCGGGGCGCATTTCTTCACCTTTTTAGCTATTCTTAGGGAAGGATAACCGAATTGCTAGGGGTTAATTTATGTTCGAGCGCGCTTTGATCTGTACAGATCTTTTCGATGGTCTCCATCGTCTTGTCCATTGTGTGCCACACTTAGCCCTGAGCGGCTTAAAACAAGTTATCTTCCTCCACAGTATTCCGGTTTGGGAACAACCCACCCTAGCTACCGTAGATCAAGCAAAAATTGACGCAGCCAAAGAAAAATTATCCCCAGCTTTAGCAAATATTCCCGCAGGTATGACAGTTAGTCTGGAAATCTCTAACCGTCGTCCCGTGGATGCCGTGCGGGAAATCCTCGCGCATCACTCTATTGACGTGATTTTGATGGGAAATCCCATGCGCGGTGCCGTCCAAGAAAAATTATTCGGTAGTACCAGTTTAGCGATCGCAGGTATTACCGATATTCCGCTGCTGATTTTCCGACCGCAATTATTATCAGTTTATACTCACGATGAATTAGCCCTGCGCTGTCAGCATCTCTGGAAACATTTATTAATTCCCTACGATGGCAGTCCCGACGCGATTTATCTAATTGAACAGATAGAAAAATACGCTCAAACTCGCTCCCCTGGCTCTTTTGAGCAATGTCTTCTCCTCCGGGTAGTGGAAAATATCAGTCGCGATCCCGGTGTCACCGAATACCGTTTAAATGATGCCCGTCGGGAATTAGAATCGGTGCAAGCGCGACTAGAAAAACTCGGTTTGCAAGTACAGAGCGAAGTGCGATCAGGAACACCTGTATTAGAAGTTTTGACGGCAGCAGAAGAAAACGATATCAGTGCGATCGCTGTGGCCACCTGCCATCGTTCTAATATGTTGGAATGGTTAGCCGTGCGTCGGATTAATGAAGATATTCTTCATCAACTGTGGTTCCCCTTATTATTTTTCTCCCCCAAGGGATAAGCTAGAAAAAAAGGCTCTCTTGGTTTAGCTGGGTTGGATAAACCACAGAGACACAAAGAACACAGAGAGGAAGACAGATTCGATCAGTAAATCTATCACACAAACCACAAGAGAGCCGAAGATTTTTTTGGGAAATTAACTTAAGTAAGTAGTTATAATTAAATTAAAAATAGATTTTCCCTCTGATCCCCCCTGCCCCCCTTGATAAGGGGGGTGCCGATAGGCGGGGGGATCCCCCCTTAATCCCCCCTTAATAAGGGGGGTGTCTGACAACTTTTAACAACTACCTACTTAACTGCTCGATTAATCCGATAACTTTAGCCTTAATTTCATCGCGAACTCGGCGAAAAGTTTCGATAGGTTGACCATCGGGATCATCAATTAACCAATCCTCGAAAATTTCCTGTAAAACCCATCCTTCCGGCAGATTGACACCGCAACCACATAGGGAGATAACGGCATCGTAATCTTCGGGATTAAAATCCCTAATTGGTTTAGAAGTTTGGTCAGTAATATCGATACCAATTTCCTGCATAACTTCGATTGCTCCGGGGTGAACTTTGGCCGCTTCTAATCCGGAACTTGTGACGGCAATTTTACCCGCGCCTAAAGTTTTAGCGAAACCTTCGGCGATTTGGGAACGACAGGAATTTTTTCTACAGGCAAACATAACTTTTTTCATGATTTTAACTCCTAGAAATTGATTTAATTAATAGCTTTATGGGCAATTGTGGCTATTTCTTGGGCGGCTTTTTCTTTCCTTTCACTATAGCGATCAGTCAGATCATCTACCTGATCTCGCAGGAGAATAGTAAACTTATAAAGTTCCTCCATTACATCAATAACCCGATCTCGATAGGGGGAATCTTTCATCGTGCCATCCTCATGAAACTCCTGATAAGCTTTAGCCACAGAAGATTGATTAGGAATAGTAAACATTCGCAGCCAACGACCAAGAATTCGCAGAGTATTAACCGCATTAAAAGATTGGGAACCTCCGCTTACTTGCATGACTGCTAAAGTGCGGCCTTGAGTGGGACGAATCGCACCAATACTTAAGGGAATCCAATCAATTTGGTTTTTGATAATGCCGCTAATATTGCCGTGAAGTTCGGGAGATGACCAGACTTGACCCTCGGACCATTGACTTAATTCTCGTAATTCCTGTACTTTGGCATGAGTATCGGGAACACTGCCATAAATCGGCAATTCACGGGGATCAAAAAAGCGCACTTCTGCCCCAAATTCAGTGATAATTCTGGCCGCTTCTTCTGCTAATAAACGACTGTAGGAACGTTCCCGCAAAGAGCCATACAGAAAAAGAATTCTCGGTTTGTGAGTCGATTGGATCATGGTGAATAATTATTTGTAAGAACTCAAGCAACGAGGATCGAGAAGGGTGGCTTTTTCTGGATCTCTGGGAAACCAAAAGGCGGTTTTTTTACAGAATTCTACCAACATTAACATCACAGGTACTTCAATCAATACCCCCACTACTGTCGCTAAAGCAGCCCCCGAATTCAATCCGAATAACATCACCGCAGTGGCGATCGCTACCTCAAAATGATTACTAGCACCAATTAAAGCAGCGGGAGCCGCATCTTCGTAAACTAAATTGAGTTTGAGAGCGGCCACATAACTAAGAAAAAAAATCAGATTAGTTTGAATAAACAGGGGAATAGCAATCAGGAAAATATGCAGGGGATTACTAACAATTAAATCGCCTTTGAAAGCAAAGAGGAGGATTAAGGTTAACAATAAGGCAGTGATTGCCACAGGACTGAGATAGTGAAGAAAACGCGATTCAAACCAGGCCCGTCCTTTATGTTTAAAAATCCAGTGACGGCTATAGATACCGGCAATAAGCGGTAAACCAACGTAGATTAACACAGAAAAAACAATGGTCTGCCAGGGGACTACAAAATTATTAGCTGCCAGTAACCATTTACCTAGAGGAGCGTAGAGAAAAAGCATCGCTAGGGAATTGACTGCTACCATAATTAGGGTATGACCCTGGTTACTGTAGGAAAGATAGCCCCACATCAAGACCATGGCCGTACAGGGAGCAATTCCTAGTAAAATAGCTCCAGCAGTGTAGGAACTAGCTAAACTTACCGTCTGTCCTCGGATAATCTCCGTTTGACTCAACCAAGGCAGAAACAGCCAGCCGAGAAAAAATTGAGCCAGCGCCACCATGGTAAAGGGTTTGATCAGCCAATTAACCACTAAAGTTAAAATAACTGGTTTGGGAGTACGGGCAGCCCGAAGAGCTTGAGAAAAGTCGATCTTAACCATGATCGGATACATCATGAAGAAAAGACAGATGGCGATCGGAATAGAAACGTTATAGATACTCATGGCATCTAAAGTCTGCGCTACGTCCGGAAATGACCGACCGAGGGCAATTCCCGCCAAAATACAGAAAATAACCCAAAGGGTAAGATATTTTTCAAAAACACTAAGGCTACCACCAGCTTTGGCGGCTTTAGGATTGATTTGATTAGTCATCGCACAAAGGTGGAAAGGGAATGATGGGAGATTGGGTAATACACCTTTATTATTTCAAAAAAAGTTGATATGTCAAGAGTAAAAGCCAGTCATAAAGCTTTAATATTTCTAAAAATCTTGATCGGTTACTGATTTTCCTCGCAGAAACGAGCGGGGACGAGGGCGGCAAAACGACGATATTCGGATAGATATTCTTCTAGGAGAAGAAATTGAGATAGATTTAGGCTGTAGTAGATCCAACGACCCTCTTGACGACTGCGGACTAAATTGGCTTCTTTTAGCGTTTTTAGGTGAAAAGATAATTTAGATTGGGCGATATCAAGATGGTCGCGCAATTCACAGACGCATAATTCCTGATGTCGCAAAAGTTGCAGAATTTGCAGTCGCAGGGGATCCGAGAGTGCCTGAAAACCAGTATAAATCCGGGTTAACGAGTCGGGAGATGTGGCCAGAGAGTTGAACATTGAGATTGCCCCTAGTGGGAAGGAAATAAGAAAGCGGGAAAATTCAGAATTGCAACAAAACTTTATGTATTTTTGTATCGAATCAGGAAAACCAGCGAATCATCCCCTGTATGATAGACAATGGTTTTGACCAGATTAGCCTTTTAAATCATTGTAAACAGGTTAGGAGACATCATGGAATTATTTGCGGCTCTCAATTTAGAACCCATTTTTCAACTCACCTTCGTGGCGCTAATCATGTTAGCTGGCCCCTTTGTCATTTTCCTACTAGCTTTTCGTGGTGGCGACCTATAAAAACCGCCTCCCCCCCATTGTCAATCGTGCTTTTTTTGACTTCTCTCCTCTTTAGGGAGAGATTTTTTGTCTAAAAGTCAGGAGTCAGGAGATAGGAGTCAGGAGATTGCTTTTATTTATTCTCCCCACTTCCCCACTTCCCCACTTCCCCACTTCCCCACTTCCCAATTCATAATTTATAATTCATAATTCATAATTCCCACTCCCCCTCTCCTAACAATCGACTGCTAAGATCGAAGATAGCGATCGATCTCTCGCTCCCACGATACCTGATAAAACTATCCATGATCATTAAAAATAACCCCTATTATCGGGCTGTAATCGCCTTTTGGGTCGCTTTCCTTGTGTTTTGGGGTTTTGGGAGTTTCTCACCCCTTCTTGCCCAAGCGAAAGAGCAATCAGCCGATGTGCAATCGATTACCCCCTACCTTAAGCAATTTCAACAAAAAATTACCGAATTTCGCCTCGATAACGGAATAAAATTCATTATCCTAGAAAATCGCAATGCCCCGGTTATTTCCTTTGTCACCTATGCGGATGTGGGAGGTGCCGATGAACCGGACGGGAAAACAGGAGTTGCTCACTTTTTGGAACATTTAGCCTTTAAAGGCACAAAAACCATCGGTACTACCGATTATCTTAGCGAGAAAAAAGTCCTCGATCGCCTTGAAGCTATAGACAAAGAACTACAAGCGGCCAAAAAAGCAGGTAAAAGCGCAGAAGTGGCTAAATTAACGGAAGAATTTCAAAAAACTAAGGCAGAGTCCGAGAAATTCGTCCAACGCAACGAATACGGGCAAATCGTCGAAACTCAGGGAGGAGTCGGTTTAAATGCCACCACTTCCAGCGATGCAACTAGCTATTTTTACAGTTTCCCGTCGAATAAATTGGAATTATGGATGTCTTTGGAATCGGAACGATTTTTAGAACCGGTGTTCCAACGGGAATTTTACAAAGAAAAAGACGTAATTCTGGAAGAAAGACGGATGCGGACGGATAATAGCCCCTTGGGTTTATTAATCGAAGCTTTTCTCGATCAAGCTTATACTGTCCATCCCTACAAACGTCCCGTTATCGGCTACGATCGAGATATTCGCAATCTGGAACCCTCAGATATCCAAAACTTTTTCGATAAATTTTATGCTGCCAGTAATTTAACCATAGCTATCGCCGGAGATGTGGACCCAGAACAGGTCAAACAGTTAGCTGAGGTTTATTTTGGTCGTTTTCCCGCTAAACCGAAACCCCCACAGGTGAAGGTAGTAGAACCGAACCAAACCAAAACAAAGGAAGTTACCCTAAAATTAGCCTCGCAGCCTTGGTATTTAGAAGGATACCATCGTCCCGCCCTCAATCATCCCGATCATGCGGTTTACGAGGTTATCGCCACTTTAATGAGTGAAGGAAGAACTTCGCGACTGTATAAAGCTTTAGTGGAGGACAAACAACTTGCCCTCGCTGCCCAGGGATTTAACGGCTTTCCGGGGGATAAATACCCGAATTTGCTGTTATTCTATGCTCTCAGCGCTCCTAATGTCAGCCTGGAGGAAGTAGCGCAGGGTTTGAATTTGGAATTGGAAAGATTGAAAAATGAACCAGTTTCAGAACAGGAATTAGAACGGGTTAAAAATCAACTACGGGCAGCCCTATTAAGAGGACTTGATTCTAACATGGGCATGGCGCGATCCTTGATTGAATACGAGGTAAAAACCGGCGATTGGCGTAATTTATTCGCCCAATTAGATGCTTATAATGCTGTCACGGCAGCCGATATTCAACGGGTGGCTAAAGAAACTTTTACCCCCGAAAATCGCACTATTGGCCGAATTTTACCAAAGTAAAAAGCGGTGAAGTTTGCTTTTTGCTCCCTCTTATCTATTCCTTCCGATAATTTTGACTCAAATCATGAAAAAACGCTTACAATGGCTAGGTTTAATCCTGATCACCCTGATAGGTGTCCTCGCTTTTCGTTCCCCGGCAATTGCCCAAACCCCGCGACATTTTACCGATTTAACTTTTCCTCCCCTTCCTGAAGTTACAGTTCCCCAATACGAACGTTATCAACTAGATAATGGTATGGTGGTTTATTTAGTGGAGGATCGGAGCTTACCTTTAGTGAGTGGTACGGCGATGATTCGGACAGGAGGGAGATTAGAATCCGGGGAAAAAGTCGGATTAGCCGATATTACTGGAACCGTGCTGCGTAGTGGTGGCACGGAAAAACATCCTTCTAATGTCTTAAATCAATTATTAGAACAAAGAGCAGCCCTAGTAGAAACCTCGATCGATCTTAACTCTGGAACTGCTAGTTTTAGTGCTCTTAGTGAAGATTTAGAAACAGTTTTTAATCTCTTTGCCGAGGTTTTGCGTTCCCCAGCTTTTGAAAGTCAGAGGGTAGAATTAGCCAAAGTTCAGGAAAAAGGCGCGATTGCCCGACGTAATGATGATCCTGATGATATTGCTAGTCGGGAGTTTAAAAAGCTAGTCTATGGTGATAATAGCCCCTACGCTCGTACTGTAGAATATAGCACTTTAGCTAATATTGACCGTCAGGATTTAATCGATTTTTATCGTACCTATGTCCGTCCCGACCAAATAATTTTAGGAATTGTCGGTGATTTTGATTCTCAGTCGATGAAAGCATTAATCAATAAAACTTTTGGCGATTGGAAAAATCCCGCAACTGCCACTAAAATTGTCACCCCTTCTGCAACCCAAAAAAATCTTCAAGGTGTCTTTGTCGTCAATCAACCCCAATTAACCCAGAGTAGCGTTTTATTAGGTCATCTTGGGGGTCGTTTGGATAGTCCCGACTATCCCGCTTTAACGGTATTAAATGAGATTTTAAGCGGTTTTGGTGGTCGTTTATTTAATGAAGTGCGTTCCCGTCAAGGATTAGCTTATTCTGTCTATGGTGTCTGGAATAGTCGTTATGATTATCCCGGTTTATTTATTGCCGGAGGTCAAACTCGCACCGATGCCACCGTACCTTTTATTAAGGCAATTTTAGGCGAAATCGAGCGCCTTCGTAATCAACCCGTTACTGCCAAAGAATTAGAAGATGCTAAAAATGCTATTCTCAATTCTTTTGTTTTTAAGTTTGAGAAACCTGCTCAAAATTTATCGCGATTGATGACCTATGAATACTATGGTTATCCCCAAGATTTTATCTTCCGTTATCAACAAGCGGTAAAAGGGGTGACAATTGCCGATATTCAACGAGTGGCCCAACAATATCTACAACCGAATCAAATTGTGACTCTTGTGGTGGGTAATGAACAGGAAATTCAACCTCCCTTATCCAGTTTGGGAACTACGGTTAAAACTGTTGATGTCACCATCACACAAATATAAATAAATCTAGGTTGGATGGAGCTAAACTAGGTGAAATCCAACCTAGAAAAATGAGATAAATATAACACGAGATATGACTTTACAACTCACCATAAATTATCCTGAAAATTTACCCGACTTTCTTCAAAAAACCCGCGAGGAATTCGAGAGAGAAGCAACCTGGGCTATGGTAGTAAAACTCTTTGAGATAAAACGTATTTCATCGGGTATGGCTGCCAATTTATTAGGAGTGGATAGGGTTAATTTTTTATTGAGATTGACCGATTTTGGCGTAGGGATGATTGACTTAACAGAAGAATAACTATTATCAGACCTTGAAAATGCCTAAAGCTAAATTACAGCCCTTCTCATAAAAAAAAGTATAACCTAATTTGGTATTGACTCCTGACTGCTGACGACCGACTCCCCAAAACGAAAACTTCCTAAGTAGGGAGGCACAATTATTTGTAGGATGGGTTAGCGGTACTGTAAACTATGCGGGCGTTGGGTTTCATGCTTCAACCCAACCTACGTTCATCCTATATTTAATTCCACCCACCTACTTATCTCACCATTGAGATAACTGCTGTAACTATTTTGAGATAACTAAGGCTATCATTGAGGAAAGTTACTGTTGAGACTCCTGATTAGTTTGTTAATTTTTGTGTTAAGTACCTAGACAATTAAACCCTTTAGAGATAGGGTGATCGTAGCTGAGTTTGCTATTATATAGTTTTGTAAATAAATATCAAACTCAAGGGTTTTTGAAGATGGTATGTCGCTAAACTGAAAGTATAAAGTACAGAGGTAAAAATACTTATGATGCTACTACAAGATGTTGCGAGAACCTCTAGAGAACAAGCATTAATTCTGTGGTTTGAAGAAGTAGACAGCAAAGACGTGGGATTAGTCGGTGGGAAAAACTCCTCCTTAGGCGAAATGATCCAACAATTAACCCCGAAAGGGATTAATGTCCCCACAGGATTCGCCACCACCGCTTACGCTTACCGTCACTTTGTCGAAAAAGCCGGACTAGACGCACAATTAAGACAAATTTTCCAAGATTTAGACGAAAATGATGTGCAGAACTTGCAAGAAAAAGGTAAACAAGCGCGCACATTAATCCTCAATACACCGTTCCCCGATGATTTAAGTCATGCGATCGCTATTGCCTATCGCCGACTCTGTGAACGTTATGGCGATGATCTCTATCATTCCATTGATGTGGCCGTTCGCTCAAGCGCCACTGCCGAAGACTTACCCGAAGCGAGTTTTGCCGGACAACAGGAAACCTATCTCAACGTGCAAGGGGTGAGGGGAGTTTTAGAAGCTTGCCATAAATGTTTTGCCTCTTTATTCACCGATCGCGCTATTTCCTACCGTCATCATAACGGTTTCGATCACTTTGCCGTCGCCCTTTCCGTCGGTGTCCAAAAAATGGTGCGTTCAGATCTAGCCACCTCCGGGGTGATGTTTTCCATCGATACGGAAACAGGGTTCAAAAATGCCACTTTAATCACCGCAGCCTACGGTTTAGGGGAAAATGTCGTGCAAGGAGCCGTTAACCCCGACGAATATCTGGTTTTTAAACCCACTCTTAAAAACGGTTACAAACCCATCCTCGACAAACGCCTCGGCAGTAAAGCCATCAAGATGATCTACGATGATGGAGGATCGCGTCTAACCAAGAATATCCGAGTTAACAAGCTAGAACAGGATCAATTCTGCATTAGTGACCAAGAAATCCTCACTTTAGCCCGTTGGACGACCCAAATCGAGGAACATTACTCGCAAGTGCGCGGAACCTACACCCCCATGGACATCGAATGGGCAAAAGATGGGATCACGGGAGAACTCTTTATCGTTCAGGCGCGCCCAGAAACCGTACAATCGCAAAAAGCAGCTAATATCCTTAAATCCTACGAAATTAAGCAAAGAAGTCAAGTTTTAGCGGTGGGACGAAGTGTAGGTGCAGCAATCGGTCAAGGAAAAGCCAGAGTCATCCTCAGTGTAGACAAAATCAACAACTTTAAACCGGGAGAAGTTCTCGTCACCAATCGCACGGATCCCGACTGGGAACCGATTATGAAACAAGCAAGCGCGATCGTTACTAATCAGGGTGGTCGTACTTGCCATGCCGCTATTATCGCGCGAGAAATGGGCATTCCGGCGATCGTGGGTTGCAATAATGCCACGGAAACGATTAAAACCGGTCAGGAAGTCACCGTTTGCTGTGCGGAAGGGGATGAAGGGAAAGTTTACCTCGGATTGCTACCCTTTGAAATTCTTGAAACTCCCCTGGACAATTTGCCCCAAACTCGGACAAAAATCCTCATGAATATCGGTAATCCTGAAAAAGCCTTCGCTTTTGCCGATATTCCTGCCCAAGGAGTCGGTTTAGCCCGTCTAGAGTTTATTATCGCTAACCATATTCAGGCCCACCCCAGCGCCTTGCTGAAATTCCACGAATTGGAAGAAGGAGACGTAAAAGACCAAATCGCCGAATTAACCAAACACTACGAGGATAAACCCCAATTTTTCGTCGATAAATTGGCCCGGGGAATTGCCATGATTGCAGCCGCATTCTACCCCAAAGATGTAATTGTGCGGATGTCCGATTTTAAATCCAATGAATACGCTAATTTATTGGGTGGCAAACCCTTTGAACCCAAGGAAGAAAACCCGATGATCGGTTGGCGCGGCGCTTCCCGTTATACTGATCCTAATTATCGCGAGGCTTTCGCTTTGGAATGTCGGGCGCTGAAAATGGTCCGGGAAGAAATGGGATTAACTAATGTGATTCCGATGATTCCTTTCTGTCGTACCCCCGAAGAAGGGATGAGAGTCCTTGAAGAAATGGCGAAAAATGGTCTCGAACGCGGGGTTGATGGTTTGCAAGTTTATGTGATGTGTGAGTTACCAAGTAATGTAATTCTTGCCGACCAATTTGCTCAGGTGTTTGACGGATTTTCGATCGGTTCTAATGATTTGACCCAATTAACCTTAGGATTAGATCGGGATTCTGCCCTAGTTGCCCATCTTTTTGATGAACGGAATGAGGGAGTTAAACGCATGGTGAAAATGGCTATTGAAACCGCTAAAGCCCATAATCGCAAAATCGGTATCTGTGGTCAAGCTCCCAGTGATTATCCCGAATTTGCTCAATTTTTAGTGGAATTAGGCATCGATTCCATCAGTCTTAATCCTGATTCGGTGCTGAAAACCATTTTACGGATTGCTGAGGTAGAAAAAGCCAAGGGTTAATCTGTCGTTCTGATCAAAGGGGTGTGTTATCTTATATTCGATTAATACACCCTTTGTGTCAAAAATTATGCTTGAAACCCATATTTGTACCAAATTTCAAAAATAGCTGACTTACCCGATACGCTCACCGTAGGGCTTTGATCATGCGGATTCATGACAAGGGTTTTGAAAAATGGTATTAGCAGGCTAAAAAAGTTTTAATCTCGTTATTTATTAAGGGTATTTGAAATGTCTAAACTAGATGATGACCTAGAACGTTATGCTAATGAAACCTTTACTAAGGGTGACATAAAAGCTGGTTTGAAGTTGATTAGCGAAATTACTGGATTAGTAGGTTTAGCTGGTCTGGCATTTACGGCAATAACTGTATGGATGCCAGGTTTAAATATTGTGATCCCAACAGGGACACTCATCTACGGTCTGAAAATGGCAGCCCAAAAGTATGCTGATATGAACGAGGATGAGCGAAAACAGGTAAGAGCAGTTGCTAGTTTAGCGAGAGGAGGTATTGACGGGATCAAACACTTTTTTTCTTAAACATGATCGTCGCTTTTTTCGTGCAATTATCACCAAAAATATAAATAAAATACCCCTAGTTTTTTGAGCTTGATTTACAAGGCTTTCAAAAATCGGTAAGATTAGATTATTGTCTAGAGCCTTTATTCTGTCGTTCTGGCTCTACCGAAGTTGAGAGGCATTATATTGATGGTGGCAGCAGTGGAGAAAGGACAATAGTTTAGTGATAAAGGTGGGCAAGTCCCACCTTTTTTTGTCTTGGTATGTTGACAATATTATACTAATACTAAATCCGTTGAGTAACGCACAGAAAACGGGTTTCTCGGAGAAACCCGTTTTCTGCTCATGCAAAAGGCAACCCCCCAACCCCCCCGACATCGGGGTAGGGTTGGGGGAAATAAATAATCAGTTTTTAATAACCGGATTTAGTATAAATCCGCACTCAAAGGACTTAGTATGGATTTATCATACTGAAAATACCTATAGCCCACTATGGCTATTTTTTATTTTTCTCTTAATAAATATTAACTTTAAACTGCGATTAAGAGATAAACTTAGATTTCGTCAGGATTAAGGCCTAATTCCCGCAGTTTATTGGCTAATCGTTCCGCTCGTTGTTTTTCCTGATTATAGCTAGTGAAAGCTTGTCCATCGGGATAAAAAAGCAACATTTCCGGTTCTCCTAACTGAAAACGAATGCCTAAACGGGGACTAACCCAATTATCGAGAGTTTCTAGAATTTCTAGCTGATTTTCGCCTCTTATCCAACCACTGGCATCGTTTTTATGGGGATCATAAAGATAATATTCCTCGACCCCATAACGCTGATAAAATAGCTGTTTTTTGGCCATTTCCGTGAGGGTGTTACCCGGAGAGATGATTTCAAAAACCACCTGGGGACTAATATTATTTTCGAGCCATTGTCGATAGGAACCCCTTTCCCCTTTTGGTCTCCCAAAAACCACCATGATATCCGGTGCTTGACGCAGTTTATTATCATTTTCCACAGGATACCAGAGTAAATCACCCGCAACAAAGACATCAGACTGCTGGCGAAATAGCCAGTCTAAATTAGTTTTAATTGTCGTAATCCAACGAAATTGCAGGGTATTATCCGCCATGGGTTGACCATCGCTATCGGGGTAGATAATTTCAGTGACGTTAGTTTTATCTAGTTGCGAAACCATGAGACTAAGTAAAAAGTGAAAACTAGAAAATGTCAACAACTTAATTCTATTATAGCGAGCATTTGTATTATGTAGCAATTATGACAAAAATATTGACAAATAAGATAATACTAAATCCGGTTATTAAAGAATGATTATTTATTCTCCCTTTTGCCTATTGCCTATTGCCTATTGCCTATTGCCTTTTGCCTGTCTTGATATGTAGCATATACTCAACGGATTTAGTATAACTTGTGCATTGGACAATAAAGATTGAATTTTTTTGATGATAACGATTGAAAATTTCGTTGGTTCCTAGAAAATTTTTGTCTAATTTTGGTAACTATAATTATAATAAGACTATCAACTGGAATTAGGACAAGAAGATGAGTGGCGGTTTAGTCTATCGACAAAGCCCAGAAGAAGAGGAATTAGAGCAAAAAGTTCTATCTACAACTTTTACAAGAGAGATCGAGGAGAAAATCAAGGATTTACAATCTCGGTTTCAGAACAGTCCACTGGGTTACGGGGGCCATTGCTTTCCAACCTAAAAACTTGCCGACCGGTTCGGCTTTTTCAATGCCAATTCGCAGCAGTTCCCCCCCTAATTTACTATGCCATTGCAAGAGGACTAATTCGCTTTCAATTGTAACAGTGTTAGCAACAAGACGACCCCCGGAGCGCAGGGCTAACCAACAGGTTTCCAATAGCTGGGGTGTGGTGATACCGCCACCAATAAAAATAGCGTCCGGTTGCGGTAAATCTTCCAGGGCGCTCGGTGCGATTCCGGCGACGATTTGCAGGTGGGGCGTTCCCAGGGCGGCGGCATTATCGGCAATGTATTGTAATCTGGTGGGATGATGTTCGATCGCAATAGCCTGGCAACGGCGATCGCTACGCAGCCACTCAATGGCAATGGAACCACAACCTGCCCCCACATCCCAGAGCAATTGTCCGGGTAGGGGAGCCAATCTACTCAGAGTGATAGCACGAACTTCTCTTTTTGTCAACTGGCCGTCATGATGGTAAGCAGAATCCGGCAGTCCGGGAAGGCGCGGCGCCAGGGTGGGGGGATGGGAGAAGATGCAGCTAATGGCGATGACATTTAAATCCGCCAGATCTGTAAATTGCCAATCGTTGGCGATGCCTTGAATGTGGCGTTCTCGGGTTCCCCCTAGATGTTCTAAAACCGTGATGGAACTTTCGCCAAAACCTCCCTCCCGGAGCAGCCGAGCAGCGATCGCCGGAGTCTGGGCATCGGCGCTCAGTACCAGCAGTTTAGCGCCGGGATAAAGCACCCCATTCAACCAAGCCGGAGGCCGACCGCACAAACTCAAAGTTTCCACTTCACTCAGGGACCAACCCAAACGACTACAGGCAAGACTAAAGCTAGAAGGAGAGGGAATAATCGTCATTTCCTCCGGGGGAATCTGACGGGTGAGGGTGACACCAATCCCGTAGCACATGGGATCACCACTGGCCAAAACACAGACGGATTGACCACGAAGGCGGATAATCTCGTTAACAGAGTCTTGGATGGGAGAAGTCCAGAGCAGTTTTTGCCGTTGATCCTCTGGGGGTAACATTGCCAGATGTCGTTCACCACCGACAATAACTGATGCTAAAGAAAGCAGACTTCGCCCCACCGAACTTAACCCTTCTAAGCCATCTTCACCAATTCCTATGATCGATAGCCATTTCGACTTACAATTGCGATCCGCCATATTAAAAAAAATCGCTACTATTTCATTATCTGCCATCAGGCTCTATCCTTCAAACAAGATATAATCGGGTTAGTGTCAAGTTAATTTAGAGGAAAAATTATGACCACCACCGCCGATGACGTTTGGAGATTATTAGCCGAATTAGTAGAAGCTCAAAAAGAAACCGAGCGACGCTTTCAAGCAACTGATCGCCAAATTACCAGACTCAGTCAAGAAATTGGTAATCTTGGGGGTAAATGGGGACGTTTTGTCGAAAATATGGTAGCCCCAGCTTGTGAGACTTTATTTTTAAATCGTCAGATTCCCGTACATCAAGTTAGTCAAAGAGTCAGAAAACGTCTCGACGGTAAAACCCTAGAAATTGATGTGTTAGTAACTAA
>NZ_JACJSW010000124.1:0-22142 GCF_014698375.1 Microcystis flos-aquae FACHB-1344
GTAAGTTGGTCATGGTTACAAAACTATGTCAACAATAAACTGGCGGCTGTCCCCCGTCAAATAAAGGTTTCGGACAAACCAAAAGGTAAATTGGTTAGAGAATGTGATGAGATATGGTCTTTGGTTTTTTCTAAGACGATAAAGGTTTATATTTGGCGGTTAATTGATAGAAAGACAAGGGAAATTATTGGTTGCTATGCGCGGAGATAGGAGTCGTCAATCAGCCAAAAAACTTTGGGGCCAGTTTACCCGGCGTTTACCGACAATGTGCGGTTGTTTACACAGACTTTTGGGAGTCATATAAGACAGTAATTCCCAGTAAACGTCATCGACCAGTCGGAAAAGAAACTGGTCAAACTAATCCTATTGAAAGATTAAATAATACCTTGCGACAAAGGATTTCTCGGCTGGTGAGAGAGAGTCTATCTTTCTCTAAAAAAATGGAGAATCACGTTGGGGAGCCCTTTGGTATTTTATCCATGACTACAATGCACACCTGGCAAAGGATTAAGCCGCCATCACTACTACCGAATCACCACCGAGATAACTAATCTTTCTCTGTCATCCCTTGCACTTAATTAGATAACCACATCGTTGCTCACCTTGATTGATCCAGTGAGTCCGTTCGATCGTACAATCGGGAAGCAGCATCGCAAACATTTCTAATTCATGGCCACAGATACTGGGATAAGAACCAGCCACCTCAGCAATAGCGCAATGATGCTCGGCCAGGACATAACTATTTTCTGCTTCCAGTGCCACTAATTCTGCCATATAACCCTCCTCTTGGCGAATTTCCAGCAATTTTCTCATTCTTTCCCCTAAAGACCCCTTCCCGAGGCGCAATTGATATTCTGCCGCTTTGCGTTGCCACTGTTTTTTGAGAATTTCCCCCACCTGTTGCTCTCCCACCGTCTCCACGAGAGTATTGAGGAAAGAAACGGCGAAATTATCGTAATTATGGGGAAAACGGCCACGACCTTGACGACTGAGACGATAAATGTGCTGGGGCCGTCCTATCTTATTTTGTACGGCAAAATATTCTATCAGTCCTTCCCCCTCCAAATCCTTAAGATGGCGGCGCGTCGCTTGCGGACTAATACTTAACTCCTCAGCCAAGTCTTGGGCTGTAGATTGACCGTTTTTGAGCAAATATTGCAGAATATCGTCTTTCGTCGAGGCGGGTTGAGTCGTGGTCATGATACCAAAAACAGAGGCTTTAGCGTACAATTGCTGAGGGTCAAGGAGCGGCCAATTACCCCTACAGAGTAACCTGAATAACAGAGGTTTACCAGCATCCTCTGAAATTTTCCGTGACTTTGACAACAGCTTTGTTGTTAATCTATTATATAATCAATTTAAACAACTTTATTGTTGTTTAACTGCCTCCCCTGCCTACCGCGTAGAGAGAACACTAACCCCCATGAGTGCAACCACCGTTAAAAATCTCGTTAACCAACCCTACAAGTACGGTTTCATCACCGATATTGAATCGGAAACCATCCCCCGCGGTTTAAATGAGGAGATTATTCGCCTAATTTCAGCGAAAAAGAAGGAACCGGAATTCATGCTCGATTTTCGTCTCCGGGCCTACCATCAATGGCAAAAGATGACCGAACCCAGTTGGCCGCACGTTTCCTATCCTGCCATTGATTATCAAAATATTATCTACTACTCTGCACCCAAACAGAAAAAAGAAAAACTCAACAGTCTTGAAGAAGTTGACCCCACTTTAATCGAAACCTTTGAAAAATTAGGCATTCCCCTTTCGGAACAAAAACGCCTTTCTAACGTGGCCGTGGATGCTATCTTTGATAGCGTTTCTATCGCCACAACTTTTAAAGAAAAACTAGCAGAACAGGGGGTTATTTTCTGTTCTATTTCGGAAGCTTTACAGGAACATCCCGACTTGGTGCAGAAATATCTCGGTACTGTGGTTCCCGTGGGTGATAATTATTTTGCCGCTCTTAATTCTGCCGTTTTTAGCGATGGTTCCTTTGTTTTTATACCCAAAGGTGTCGTCTGTCCTATGGAATTGTCCACCTATTTTCGGATTAATAACGGTGAGACGGGACAATTTGAAAGAACTTTAATTGTCGCTGAAGAAGGGGCATCGGTAAGTTATTTAGAAGGTTGCACCGCTCCGATGTACGATAGTAATCAACTTCATGCCGCCGTCGTGGAATTAGTCGCCCTCGATAATGCGGATATTAAATATTCGACGGTACAAAATTGGTACGCTGGCGATGCCAATGGTAAGGGAGGTATTTACAATTTCGTCACTAAACGGGGTCTGTGTAAAGGAGTTAATTCTAAGATTTCTTGGACGCAGGTGGAAACTGGTTCGGCAATTACTTGGAAGTATCCCAGTTGTGTCTTAGTCGGCGATAATTCCGTCGGGGAATTCTACTCAATTGCCCTAACTAATAACAAACAACAGGCCGATACAGGTACGAAAATGATTCACATTGGACGCAACACCAAGAGTACCATTATTTCTAAGGGAATTTCGGCGGGTAACTCCCAAAATAGTTATCGCGGGTTAGTGAAAATGGGACCGAAAGCCAAAGGAGCAAGAAATTACTCCCAGTGTGATTCTATGCTGATTGGAGATAATGCCGAAGCTAACACTTTTCCCTATATTCAGGTGGATAACAACAGTGCTAAAGTAGAACACGAAGCTTCCACTTCTAAAATCGGTGAAGACCAATTATTCTACTTCGCACAACGGGGTATTTCCGAAGAAGATGCTGTCTCTATGTTAGTCAGTGGTTTCTGTAAGGATGTCCTCAGTAAATTACCGATGGAATTCGCCGCCGAAGCCGATAAACTCCTAAGTCTCAAGCTAGAAGGAACCGTCGGATAATCAGTAAAGTAGGGTGGGTTAGGCGATAGCCGTAACCCACCAAAAGCTAAGACAATTTATCCATCAATTGATGATTCGCCGTCAACCACCAAAACTAATATTTTTGTTCTAGAAAAACATCTCATGAGTGAAGTAATTTTATCGGTAAAAAATCTGACCGCTAGTATTGATGGAAACCAGATTCTTAAAGGAGTTAACCTCGAAATTAAAGCAGGTGAAACCCACGCAATTATGGGGCGCAATGGCTCAGGAAAAAGCACCTTTTCAAAAGTAATCGCTGGACATCCCGATTATGAAGTAACTGGGGGAGAAATAATTTATAAAGGCGAAAACCTTTTGGACAAAGAACCCGATGAACGAGCGCTTATGGGTATCTTTCTCGCATTCCAATATCCCCTAGAAATCCCCGGCGTTAGTAACCTCGATTTTCTTCGCGTTGCCTACAATGCCCGACAAAAATATCTAGGCTCGGAAGAATTAGATAGTTTTGACTTTGAGGAATTAGTCGAGAAAAAACTAGAAGTTGTCCAGATGAATCCTAGCTTTCTTAGCAGAAGTTTAAACGAAGGTTTCTCCGGTGGTGAGAAAAAACGTAATGAAATCCTACAAATGGCCTTATTAGAACCTACTTTAGGAATTCTCGATGAAATTGACTCCGGTTTAGACATCGATGCTTTGCGAATTGTTGCCCAGGGAGTCAATCAATTAGCTACTCCCGATAACGCTTTTTTACTTATCACTCACTATCAGCGTCTGCTCAACTACATTGAACCCGATGTTATTCATGTTATGTACGATGGGCGCATTGTCACCAGTGGCGGTAAAGAATTAGCCCTCGAATTAGAAAGAACTGGCTACGATTTCCTCGACGAACAATTATTAGCCGTTAAGTAATCTAGCTATCAGTTATCAGGAGTCTGGGGAGGCAGGAGTCAGTAGCCGGTCGTCAGGAGGCAGGAGATGGCTTTTATTTATTCTCCCCTCTCCCCACACCCTACACCCCACACCCTACACCCCACACCCTACACCCCACTACCCCAACCCTCAACCCTCCAACCCCCTCCTACCAATGACAGCCATAATCACGAAACCTGAACAATCAGGAGAATTATTGTTAAAATTGTTGCGAGAAACGGTTCCCACTATCGATAACGGTAAAATTCTCGAATTAAGAGAATCGGGAGCCAGTAAAGCTCAAGAATTAGCCATCCCTGGCAGAAAAGACGAAGAATGGCAATTCACCGATTTAAGTCAACTATGGGCGATCGATTTTCGCGTCCCCCAACCCGTTACAATCGATAAAAATGCCCTAGCTGTTTTTTTACTGCCCGAAGCCAAAAACAGCCACCTAGTCTTCGTTAACGGCATTTATCAGCCCGAATTGTCCGATATCTCCGCTTTACCCGCCGGTGTCAGCGTCGGGCATCTCGCCAATGCACAAAAAGATGTTCTTGTCAACTATCTAGGCAAAGAAAAAACACCCGAATTTTTTACCGCACTCAACCAAGCTGGTTTAAGCGATGGGGCAGTAATTCACGTCACCGCTAACACCGTCGTCACAACCCCGATACATCTCTTATTTATCACCGTTGTGGAGGAAATTCCCCGCTTTTATCAGCCCCATAGCCTAATCGTGGCGGAAACGGGAGCCAGTGTCAATATTATTGAGAACTACGGGGCTTTAGCCGAATATTGCTCCGATTTACCTGTAAATTACTCTTATTTCACCAACGCTGTCACGGAAATTTACCTCGAAGCCAACGCCGAGGTCATCCATACCAGAGTACAACGGGAATCGGGAGATGGTTTTCACATCGGACGCACGATAATTGAACAAGGGCGCGATAGCCGTTACACTCTCAACGAGATAAATCTAGGAGCTAAACTCTGCCGTCATAACCTCGATATCCTGCAAAAAGGAGCACAAACCGAGACAAATCTGCACGGATTAGCCATGATTACTGGACAACAAACCACCGATACCCACAGCGCCATCTATCTCAACCATCCCCACGGCATCACCAAGCAACTGCATAAATGTATCGTTGATGGTAGCGCTCACGCTATCTTTAATGGTAAAGTGTTTGTTCCCAAGCCCGCCCAATTAACCAACGCCTCCCAGTTAAATCGGAATTTGTTAATTTCTAACAAGGCACGAGTCAACACCAAACCCGAATTACAAATTACCGCCGATAACGTCAAATGTTCCCACGGGGCAACCGTTAGCCAACTGGAAGCCGATGATTTATTCTATCTGCAAAGCCGAGGCTTAAGCGCCGACACCGCCCGCAGTTTGTTAATTGATGCTTTCTCGGCCGAGATTTTAGCTAAAATTCCTCTAGAATCCCTCCGCCAAAGATTGGGGCAATGCGTCGCCTGTCGCAGTGTGGAATAACTCTACCGGGGTGGGTGTCAACCTGCCCAAAGTACCCCTCTGACTCCTGACTAAAATGACAATTATCCAAGAAAAAACCCTCGCCCAAAAAGTCCGCGCCGATTTCCCTATCCTCCATCAAACCGTATACGATAAACCCCTTATCTATCTCGATAGTGCCGCCACTTCCCAAAAACCCATTCAAGTATTAGAAACCCTGCGAAACTATTACGAAAAAGATAACGCCAATGTGCATCGGGGGGCGCATACTTTAAGTGTCCGGGCAACGGAAGCCTACGAAGGAGCCAGAGATAAGGTGGCTAGGTTTATTAATGCCGCTTCTCGTCAGGAAATTGTCTATACTCGCAACGCCACGGAAGCGATTAATTTAGTCGCCTACAGTTGGGCATTAAATACCCTGAAAGCAGGGGATGAAATTATTCTCTCGGTTATGGAACACCACAGTAATTTAATCCCCTGGCAAATTGTCTGCCAAAAGACGGGGGCGGTGATTAAATATGTGCCATTAACCAGCGAAGAAAGCTTTGATTTAGAACAATATAAATCTTTGTTATCTGACAAAACTAAATTAGTTGCTGTCCTTCATGTTTCTAATACATTAGGCTGTATTAATCCCGTTGCCGAAATAGTCAGCCTTGCCCATCAAGTCGGGGCGAAAGTATTAATTGATGCCTGTCAAAGTGTCCCCCATTTAGCCATTGATGTGCAGTCCATAGATTGTGATTGGTTGGTGGCTAGTGGTCATAAAATGTGCGCCCCCACCGGTATTGGATTTTTGTACGGCAAAGAGGCCATTTTAGAGGCAATGCCGCCCTTTTTTGGTGGTGGCGAAATGATTGCAGAAGTCTATTTAGACCATTTTACCTGTGCCGAACTGCCCCACAAATTTGAAGCGGGAACCCCCGCTATCGGCGAAGCGATTGCTCTCGGTGCTGCGGTAGAATATTTAATGGGTTTAGGTATGGATAATATTCATGCCTACGAAGAAGAATTAACCGCCCATTTGTTCAAAAAACTAGGAGAAATTGAGGGTTTAAGAATTTACGGGCCATCACCTAGTTTAACGGGCCAGGGTCGGGCTAGTTTAGCCGCCTTTAATGTGGAAGGGATTCATGCTAGTGATTTAGCCACTTTATTAGACCACGAAGGAATCGCTATTCGCTCCGGTCATCACTGTACCCAACCTCTACACCGCTTTTTTGATGCTTCCGGCAGCGCGCGGGCAAGTCTATATTTTTATAATACCCGAGAAGAAATCGATCGCTTTATTGTCGCTTTACAGGAAACTATCGATTTCTTTGCCAATTGTTTTTCTTAGGGGTATCTCTGGCCCCTTTTCCTGTTCTTAAATAGTGAAGGAAGTTACTTATTATTATCAAGGAATTTGTCCCGAAACGGGCGAGTTATTGCGCTTGCCCCGCACTCTTTTGGCTGAAAAAATTGCCCAAGATTTGATGACAACTATCACCAATCCTCAAGGTAAAATGTATGGAATTTTATTAGGAGAAAATGCCGATGGCGAAATAGAAATTTTAAAAGCTTTTTCTGGACAGGGAGAAGCTGCTGGCTGGGTTCCGTCCCTAGTGGGGAGAGAAAAAATTATTCGGGAAGAAAAGCGAGTTTTGCAACTTTTAGAAACAATTAAACAGGAAATTATTACCCTACAATCAATTCCCGAACATAATTTATATCGACTCAATCAAGCAGATTTTGAGCGTAAAATACAAGCTTTACAGCAACAACATCAAAACCATAAACAGGAACGAGATAGGTTAAGAAATTTAGGAGATTTAAACCCAGAAGAATTAGAAAAATTAAATAATATCAGTCGTCAGGAAAAAAGAGAAAGAAAGCAATTAAAACAGGAACAAAAACAAGTTTTAAAACCCTTAATTGATAAAATAAACGTAGCCAATCAGAGAATTATTGAACTTAAGCAACAGCGTAGGAACCTCTCCAAACAGTTACAGGAATTGCTGTATCAATCCTACTGTTTAAACAACTTTTCTGGACAATCTCTCTCCTTAGCTAAATTGATGGGCAGTAATTTGTTACCGACGGGAACAGGGGAATGTTGCGCCCCGAAATTATTAAATTATGCCGCCATGAAAGGATTAAAACCTGTCGCCATGGCCGAATTTTGGTGGGGAGAATCGAATCGAGATAGAAAACAGGGAGAATTTTATGGTGCTTGTCAAGAAAGATGTCAACCTCTCATGGGTTTTTTACTCTCTGGTTTACGTTTATCTCTAGAAATTATCTACGAAGACGAGGGAATAATTGTTATTAATAAACCTGCGGGATTATTATCGGTAGCAGGACGTTATCAAGATAGTCAAGATGCTGTGGTCAATCGTTTTCGTCGTCAGGGAAAAAATGTCATTCCCGTTCATCGTTTAGACCGAGAAACTTCGGGATTATTATTACTAGCTAAAAGTTTAGATATTTATCGTTGTTTATCCCAACAATTTCAACGGCGAGAAGTGGAGAAAATCTACGAAGCTATATTATCAGAAATTATTGAGAGAGAATCAGGCATAATTGACCTACCTCTCTGGGGAAATCCGCAAAATCGACCCTATCAAACTGTGGACTGGCAAAGGGGGAAAGCTAGTCAAACCTATTTTAAAGTTGTCGGCAAAGAAGGCAATTATTCTCGGCTAGAATTTATTCCCTACACGGGAAGAACTCATCAAATTCGTGTTCATAGTCAAGCGGGATTAGGGATAGGAATTTTAGGCGATCGCTTGTACAATGGTAAGCAGTCCGACCGTTTACACCTACACGCTAAACAATTATCTTTTCGTCATCCTCAGACCGAAAATAAACTTGATCTCATCATTCCCACCCCCTTTTGAGAGCTATAATTGCTAACAGCCAAAAATTAGCTATAGTAACCCGAACTGGGGTTAAATAGGGACAGAATCAGGGTTCCCGAGGATACTTTATCTCGGCTGATTTCTGAGAGCCTTGTAAATCAAGACTAAAGATATAGTTGCACAGGGGTAACGTCGCTTTACCGTAAACTTTTTCAGCTTGTCCGAGCGGGATTCCTGGTTCGATATCTTCAACAGTGCCATCGTTGGGATTCTCTGTCTGAATGATTCCCATCGGAAACATAAAAAAGAACTTGATTCCTTGCTCACTCTACCATTTCAGAAGTTTAATAAATCTCAGATTATGACCTTCTAAAGTATAGCTTGTAATCACTTGCTCGAATGAATGAGCATGGTGCGTTCCCAAAAATCTATCGGTGTGGCAGTAGGAGCCACATCAGGGAACGCACCCTACAGCGATGGCGTACTGCTACGCAGTGCCTTCGGCATCGCACTCCTAGGAATAAGCAGTGTTAGACATCTTTTAGCTCTTCAAACCTTGACAAGAGCCGATTAGGAACTAAGAAAATCATTTTAATATGAGAGTTGGTCGGTTTTGTTTCAATCTTGATGAATTTTGGTTGTAAATTAGCTCCATCCTCATCCTTAGGTTTGACGAAAGCAAAACAGGTAAATTCAATAGATTTAATAAATTCAAGGAGCTTCTTTGTTGGATAAATTTCCGACAAGACCAAAGGTTGATCTCGAATTAGAAGATTTTTGCCACCCATTAGTATATCGAAGTCTGCCCCTTCAGCATCTGTTTTGATACAGGAAACACTCAGTGACGGATAATCAGACATCAATTTGTCTAAAGTATTTACCTTGACTGTCACCTTGTTCTCTTGGGGACTATGCCTAACCAGCGAATTTAGTTCAGGCATTGAGTTCAAATTAAGATCCATAGTGCCAGGCTCGGAAAAAAGTGCTTCTTCTAGAACATGACAGTTTTGAAACTGGGAAAGATTTCTCTTTAAGTGTTCAACCATTCTCGGATCGGGTTCAAAGGCATAAACCTGATTGGATAAAGGAGCAGCCAGTAAACTGTAATAACCAATATTAGCTCCAACATCAATAAAGTCTTTATTAATATCTAAGAATCGATGAAGGATAATTTCAGATCCCCAATCCAAATTGCTTCCCTTGAGGAAAATTTCCGTTCCGAATCGACTATCGTACGGCAGAGTCATTTCTACATTATTAAATAGAACCATTTTCTGGTTGAGCTTGGTTATTTTATAAAATGATCGTACTACATAGCGGTATAGGAAATCCCAGCCACCAATCTCTCGAACCAATCGAAGAAAATAACTGAACTTATGCAAATAAATAGTCCCTTTCAACATATACTCTCACTTCAAGTTAGCCATGGCGGCATTTAAATATTAATTATACCGCTCTCGGCGGTCGAGCCACCTCCTCTGTCCTACTATCCCACCCCATCGGTCTCACACCCCCTCAATAAAACCCAATACCCCACTGTGCGGTCTAATCACTATCGGTGCAGCGGTAGGAGCCACATCAGGGAACGCACCCTACAGCGATGGCGTACTGCTACGCAGTGCCTTCGGCATCGCACTAACCCTAACAACAATTTTTGATTTTTACCAGAGGTCTATTGACTGAATGATGGGATGTAATATTTCAATAACCAGCATTTTCTTGGTGCTTGAGCTATACAATTAGATCTATATTTTGATAGGATAAAAAAAGATTAGTATAGAGGTAAAATTAATGGCTAAAACCCTATATGAGAAAGACTATGTAGCTTGGCTGCAAGACCAGATAGAAAAACTGCGATCGCCTGATCGCAATACTTTAGATTGGCAAACTTTAGCCGAGGAATTAGAGGAAATGGTTGATGAACGCAAATACAAAGCAGAAAGCTTTCTTATTCAACTCCTCAGTCACCTGCTACTTTACGCCTACTGGAAGCATCCTTACTACCTACCCCACTGGACAGACGAGATAGATAATTTCAGATTGGAATTTAGCTTGCTGTTTCGCTCTAAGGTAATCTACAATCATGCCTTAGAACGGTTTGGTTATTGTTATCAAAAAGCTCTGGGAAAAGCGAGCCGCAAAAGTGGATTAACTTTACCAGTTGACTGTCCTTGGACAATTGAGAAAATTCTTGATGAAGATTGGTTCCCTGGTTAATACACACTCAAAAATAATGCTGTTTTTGAAAGGATTAATATCGCTGTTAAAGTTGGGATTTTTAGTGACTGAATGATGGGGGGCCGACAAAAAACCCCCGCCGTTAGCGGGGGACATGGCATAGTTTTCCTGTGATGCCTAGCTAAGACTTACACCCCGTAAACGAAGTCAGCATTAGTCATGCCAAATGCGGCACCAGCGCCAACATTGGCAATTAGGTAACTACCGACGAGGTTGGAATCGTTATACCAGATGTCGCCGTTGATGGTATTGACGTAGATGCCGGAGAGGTTTCCCGATGCTCCCCCGGTAGACCCCGCTCCCTTGAAGAACCAGGCAGAGTTAAGGACACTTCCGTTCACGTTACCACTAATAAAGCTCAGACCCTTGAGCCCCGGATTAAAGGAGCCGGCTAAAGTGCTGTCAAGACTGTTCGCCAGAATGATCGTGTCAGCGGGTACAGAGAAGTCGGTGATCAGATCACGGTTCGCTACGTTGCCGAGCCTGAAGAAATCGTTTCCAGCACCACCAGTGAGAGTATCCAGACCCAGGCCGCCATCGAGGGTGTCGTTGCCACCACCGCCATCGAGGACATTGTTGCCGCTGTTGCCCGTGAGGATGTTGTTTTTGCTATCGCCAGTAGCGTTGATATTGCCAAACCCCTTCAGGGTCAAGTTCTCAATCCCATATCCTTGGTTCCCAGGTGTCCCCGGTGCTAGAGAATAAGTGACTGAGGCCAATACCGTATCAGCCGTCCCACCCAGGGAATCATCGTAGATTTCTTTCACGATGTCGCCCACATTGTCCACGTGGTAGGTGTCGTTGCCATCACCACCATCCATCGTGTCGGCACCCAGGCCACCATCGAGGACATTGTTGCCGCTGTTGCCCGTGAGGATGTTGTTTTTACCATTGCCAGTAGCGTTGATATTGCCAAACCCCGTCAGGGTGAGGTTCTCAATCCCATATCCTTGGTTCCCAGGTGTCCCCGGTGCTAGAGAATAAGTGACTGAGGCCAATACCGTATCAGCCGTCCCACCCAGGGAATCATCGTAGATTTCTTTCACGATGTCGCCCACATTGTCCACGTAGTAGGTGTCGTTGCCATCACCACCATCCATATTGTCGGCACCCAGGCCACCATCGAGGGTATCATTCAACCCGAGTCCCGAATACCATCCAGTGACTCCGGCTGATGCCGAAGATGGAGTAATGGTGTTATTCAAACCATCTCCTGTAACTAGGGGCATAAATTTAATCCTCCTTAACAATTACATAATTTACACCCTGTGCAACTGTATCTGTTTGATTCTGTCGTTTTTAGTTGCACATTGCGTAACTGTTGCCATTGTACGGCCAAAAGTCTAGAATGGTCATTAATTTTTGTGAATGGTCGGGTCTTCTAACCGAAGGCATTGACGAAAAACACATTGTATCTGTCCTAGAGGCACTATGAAAAAGCTTAAGCAATACTGGACTGCTGAAGCACTGGAAAAAGACTTAGGCGATCCTCTCAATCCCGATAACCCTCTATCCTACAAGCGGGTGATCGAAATTGACGAGAGCGAAGAATTTCCCCACGAGGAAATTCGCTGGTTATACGACTGGAAACTCCAACACTACTACATTCCCACCGATTGCGGCGGTGAGTTCACCTCTTTTGAGGAATTTGTCGCTTTTGTGCGCGTACTTTCCCGACGGGATCAAACTATCGGCATCGCTTTTACTACCCTATTCTGGTCGTTTTTAAACTGGATGGCGGGAACCCCAGAACAGAAACAGAAGCTCGCCCGTTTTATCATGGATGACTATGGGGCGATGTGTCTGGGTTACTCGGAAAAGGAACACGGCAGCGATCTGATCAATGGTGATCTGACCGCGACGAAGGTGGAAGGAGGTTATATTCTCAATGGTGAGAAATGGCCGATTAACCGGGCGACTATCTCTGGAGTTTCCTTTATTTTGGCGAAAACCGATGCTAACGGCGGGCCAAAGTGTTTAACCCTATTTATGGTCGATAAACGGCAATTAGACCCCGAAAAATACTATAATTTGCCGAAAATATACACCCATGGCGTGCGCGCCTCGGATATGAGTGGCATTGGTTTTAAAGATTGTTTCGTCCCCGATTCCATGCGTTTACGGGAGGAGGGAGACGGTTTAGAATTAGCCCTGAAAGGTTTCCAGATTACCCGAATGTTGTGCGCGGCTTTTTCCCACGGGGCAGCCGATACCGCTTTGAGAACTACCCTCAGTTTTGCCGTTAATCGGGTAATCTATAACAAAACTGTGATGGATTTGCCCCAACCCCGGCGCACTCTCGTGGATGCTTTCCTTGACATCCTCATTTGTGATTGCGAGACGATTCCGGCCGCGAGAGGTTTTCATATTATCCCCGAACAGTTTAGCGTCTGGGCTTCGGTGGTAAAATACTTTGTTACTGTCCGTCTGGAGGAGATGGTTAATAGTGTTTATGTGGTCTTGGGATCGCGTTTTTATATGCGAGAAGAACACGAATTCGGCATCTTCCAGAAGCTACTGCGGGATAATTCGATTATCAGTATGTTTGACGGCAGTTCGATCGTCAATCTTCATGCTTTAATCCTACAATTGCGTCCTTTAACCAAATATCGGGCTAAACGCAACTCGCGCACCATGTCGGCGTTAAAAACCCGTTTAGAGGCGATTTTTAGCCTAGAAAAGTCGGTTCCTCCCTTTGAACCCAATAATTTAGAATTATTTGGCCGGGGAATGGATGATTCCCTACAGGGTTTAGAGATTGCCCTTGATATGCTGGAGGGATTGAAAGATTCTCAGGAGGTGGACCGGGAAGTATTAGAAAATCTGTTGATGTTGGGTAATTTAGTTTTAGAGGAACTAAATGCTCACGATGAACAGATTAGTCAATCGAAATTCGAGTATGGTCACGACCAATCACCCGAATTGTTCGAGATTGCCAAGAAATACTGTACTTTACACGCCGCTTCTGCTTGTTTACACACTTGGCTTTATAATCGTTCCATCCTGGGTGAATTTTTTGCCCGGGGGGAATGGTTGGTGTTGAGTTTACACCGATTACTGCGAACTCTGCGGCCGCTGCCTTACACTCTGTCTGAGGTGTATATAGAAAATGTTGCCCAAGAATTGCTGAAATTATATCGAGAAAATCAACATTTTTCGATCGTGCCTTTTCAATTAGCCCATTCACAAACTACCGAGGAAAAAACCCATGAACTCCAACTCCAATCTTAATAATCTCGTACAAAATTGGTTAGTTAAACAGTTAGCTGATCAGTTATCTTTGGATGCAAAAACGATTAATGTGACTGAACCTTTAACCCGTTATGGTTTAGATTCGATCGATGCGGTAACGATGGTGGGTGATCTGGAAGATTGGGTCGGTCAAGAGTTACCTTCTACCCTTTTCTGGGATTATTCTACTATTGAAAAAGCGTCTCTTTATCTAGTAGAAAACTACGATCTTTCTAATCTTTCCGGTGAGGAAACCCCCGCAGAAGTTGCTCCCGTCGCTGAAAAAGCTGAACCGGCCGTTAGTGGTGGCAAAGGTTGGAGTTTATTCGGTCGTCGTTAATTTTAGGTGTAGGGTGGGTTAGGCGAAGACAATTTATGCTAGGGAAAATTATCTAGTATTCGCCGTAACCCACCTATATTATTTATCAATTGGCTCTGTTCTCTACTCACCAGTATAGGAATTGCTAAGTACCTAAACAAAATTAATTACCCATTTCTCCGTAAAGCAACAATCGCTGTATTTCTTTTCTGTTGCCCGTTCCGCAGTTCTGGAGTTCCCTCTCACCACTAGGAAATTTATTTTGTACGACTACTTATAAATTGAAATATACAAAAAAGGGCGATCGCTTGATCGCCCTTTTCTCCTAGTAAATAACAAAAATTATCTCAAGATATACACCAGTAAAAACAGGATAATCCAGACCACATCGACGAAATGCCAGTATAATTCTGCCGCTTCCACACCAAAATGAGATTGACTAGAATAGTGGTCTTTTTGACGAGAACGCCAGAGGACAGATAGAATTAGCACTAAACCGAAGGTAACGTGGAGACCGTGGAATCCGGTTAAGGCATAAAAAGCGCTGGTGAAAACATTAGTTGTCAGACCGAATTCAGCGTGATAATATTCGTATCCTTGACCACAAAGGAAGATAATTCCCATCAGGGCAGTAATACCGAACCACAATTGTAAACCGGCATTATTGTTTTGTTTAATCGCCTTTTGTCCTATGTGCATAACAAAACTACTGGACACCAGAATAATTGTGTTAATTGTCGGTAGGGTTAACTCTAATTCTGGCGTGCCGGCGGGGGGCCAAACGGGTAACATGGTACGGTAGAACAAGAAAGCGGCAAATAAGCCTAAAAAGATGGAACTTTCCGCCACTAGAAACAAAACCACACCGAATAAGCGATGATCTGGGTGGCCATGATGCCCGTGTTCCACCGTTTCGTGATGATAATTGACAGAGAGTTGAGAATCTTCGAGCGTTGAACCTTGCATGATTGAATGTCCTTAGTTTACACGGGAGACGGGGAGTGGGGAGATGGGGGGATAGGGTGATAGGGGGATAGGGTGATAGGGAGATAGGGTGATAGGGAGATAGGGAAATTTCAGCTAAATTCCTCACTACCCCAACACCTAACACCCAACACCCAACCCCCAGGGCTAATCCCCCATAATTATTGGGATTCGGCGCCCACTTCGGCGAGGAGATCTTGTACTGATTCCGCTGCTTCTGATTCCTCCAGATCAATACCGTAATCGTAGGGGCCGGACCAAAGAATCGGCATTTCCTCGAAATTCTCGATAATTGGGGGAGAGGAGGTTTGCCATTCTAGGGTTAAAGCGCGCCAAGGATTACGGCCGGCGGGTTGACCTTTAAAGGCACTCCAGACCATATTAATAGCGAAGGGAATACTCGATATACCGAGAATATAAGCTCCTGCGGTACTAAGAACATTTAAACCCTGAAACTGCACATCATACAGGGCAATACGACGGTTCATACCCAATAATCCCAATTCGTGCATCGGCATGAAAGTTAAATTCAAACCGATAAAAGTGAGAACAAAGTGGATACGACCGAGAGTCTCGTTATACATCCGTCCGGTCATTTTCGGGAACCAATGGTAAACGGCAGCAAACAGGGCCATTGCCGTACCACCAAATAGTACATAATGGAAGTGACCGACGACAAAATAGGTATCGTGGACGTGGATATCGAAGGGAACAGAAGCCAACATAATCCCGGTCAAACCACCGATGAGGAAGGAAGACAGGAAACCGATCCCAAATAATAAAGACGTATTGAGACTGAGTTTACCCCCCCAAAGGGTGGCACACCAACTAAAGATTTTAATGCCCGTGGGAACGGCGATTAACATAGTTGCCGCCATGAAAAACATCCGTAACCAGCCGGGGGTGCCGCTGGTGAACATATGGTGGGCCCAAACGATTAAACCCAAGAAACAGATGGTGAGACTGGAATAGGCGATCGCTCGATAACCAAAAATCGGTTTGCGGGCGTGAACTGGTAATATCTCCGATATCGTGCCGAAAAAGGGCAAGATCATGATATAAACGGCAGGATGGGAGTAAAACCAGAACATATGCTGATAAACCACCGGATCGCCGCCGCCGGCAGGGTTAAAAAAGCTCGTGCCGGCGATTAAATCAAAGGACAAGAGAACGAGAGCAGAAGCGAGAACGGGGGTGGAAAGCAGTACCAGAGTCGAGGTGGCCAGCATTGCCCAACAAAATAGCGGCATACTGTACAAATCCATCTCAGGAATCCGCATTTTCAGGATCGTGGTGATGAAATTAATCGAGCCTAAAATCGAAGAAGTCCCGATCAATAAAAGGCTCAAAATCCACAATTCTTCGCCCCATTTGCCGCTAATTAAGCTTAAAGGTGGGTAGGAAGTCCAACCGGACTGGGGTGCGCCGACAAAGAAACTGGATAATAATAGCAGCCCGCCGGGGGGATTAAGCCAGAAAGCCACAGCGTTAAGACGAGGAAAAGCCATATCTTCCGCCCCAATCATCAGGGGAATGAGATAATTGGCAAAACCCGCCCCAACCGGAACGATCCAAAGAAAGATCATGATCGTTCCGTGCATGGTCATGAATTGGTTATATAGTTCTGGGGAGACGAAATCGGGGTCGGGAGTGGCTAATTCCGTCCGCAGCACTTCCGCGAAAGCACCGCCAATAAAGAAGAAAAGAAAGGCAGTCACCAGATATTGAATACCGATGACTTTATGATCGGTGCAGAAAGTAAAGTAATCTGTCCACTTGCGGTGATGGATCACCTCGGGAACGGTTGCTGGGGTGGTTATTTCCGTTGATGCTGTCATAAGGCCAAGATTTTAGATGACAAGAAAAATTACATTTGCTGCTGATGGGCAACTTGGGCGAGGATTTCAGCGTCGATGCCCATTTCTTCGGTGTAGGGGGTCAAATATTGACTATCAGAGCGATCTTTAGCGGTCATGGCTACGGTTTGATCGCTGTCAACTTCGGCGATCGTATTATCCTGCACCCATTGGTCGTAATCCGCTGGGGAGTGAACCACAAAGCTAGATTTCATGCCACCGTGATAGGCCCCGCAAAGTTCCGCACAAATGATCGGATATTGACCAATTTGGTTGGATGTGAACGATAACACCGTTTCCTGTCCGGGGATAACGTCCTGTTTTAGACGCAATTGGGGAACCCAGAAAGCATGGATCACATCTCCCGCTTCCATATTCAGTTGCACGGGGCGATTGACGGGAGCGTGCAGTTCCCCGGAAACAATGCCAGTTTCGGGATAGGTGAAGATCCAAGCGTATTGAATGCCTTTAACATTGACCACTAGGGGGGGAACTCCTTCACCATCGTAGGAATTGCCGATACCTAGGGCTACTCTGCGATCGCCGCCCATGGCCATCATCGTGCCGTGGTGATGACCGTGGTGGGCGATTTCTCCTTTGCCACCCTTGGAAATCAAGGGATCGAGACCGCCGATATTGTTATAAATCTCGAAGCTATAGACGGCAAGGATAAAAACGATTACCGTCGGGATGGCTGTCCAGAAGATTTCTAGGGGGACATTGCCCTCCACTGCCGGTCCGTCGGTTTGATCCCCCGGTTTACGGCGAAAGCGAATCACTATATAGATAATCACGCCTTCAACTATTAAAAATAGTCCCGTGGCGATGGTCATCATCAGATTAAAGATATTATCTATCTCCTGAGCATCTTCGGAAGCGGCCACAGGCATTAAGCCATGATTTTGGCCATACCAGAGACTAATTAAGGTCAAGGCGATCCCGAGTACGAGCGTCAGGATACTGCTGGGAATTTTCACGGTCTTTTCAATATTTTCAATAGTGGCTACTTATTCAAGGCTAAAACATGATTCCCCTATAGATGGGAAATTTAACCAGCATCTTCTGAGAATTTTATCTTTTCTTTGGGATCGTTTTCAGGGAAAGTATTTTAAATAACTAATTTTTGTATCTTATTCTGAGTTTATGTAAACAAATGTAACGGAAATGGCCAGAAATCTAAAGAATATCTAAAAGCTTTTACCTGTCGTAAAAAAACTCATTCACAGTGATAACTAACTGGCAAACAAAGCCATGATCTTTGATGACAGACTCCTTGAGAACAGGCAAACCGATGACCGAATCTGTTTTTAACCCGACACCCCTAAGAGAAACCGGCCATATTCAGGTGTGGATGCGCCGCTTAGTCTGGAAAATTGCGATCGCTACTTTCGCCCTAATGGTAGTGGGTGCTGCCACCAGAGTTATGAACGCCGGTTTAGCTTGTCCCGATTGGCCGCTGTGTTACGGTCAATGGATTCCCAGTCAGCAGATGAATCTACAGGTATTTCTGGAGTGGTTTCACCGTCTCGATGCCTCTTTGATCGGGTTTAGTACGCTCGCTCTCGTCGGTCTGTCTTGGTGGTACCGTCGCCATCTTCCCCCTTGGCTGTTCCCCTCTGCGATCGCTGCCTTGGCTTTAATTCTCCTGCAAGGAGTCCTGGGAGGATTAACCGTGACCCAATTACTGCGATTTGACATCGTAACCGCCCATTTAGCCACAGCTTTGCTCTTTTTTGCCACCCTAATCGTCATTGCTATCGGTCTGACTCCCTACCGTGGCACAGGTACGGTAGGAAAACTAACCGGGATGGGAATGGTCGCCACCGGTCTAGTTTATCTGCAATGTCTCCTCGGCGGTCTCGTCGGTTCCCGTTGGGCGGCCCATCAGTGTTTAACGGTTTCCCAACTCTGCACCGTGATGAATAGCCACATTATCGGGGTTTTTCCCGCCACTATCTCGGTGTTAACCCTAGTTTTCTTCGCTTGGCGAGCTGCCGCTATCCATCCTCTCCTCAAAAAACTAGCTTTTAGCGCCGGGGGATTAGTTGCCCTACAGGTGTTTTTGGGCGTTGCCACCCTGAAACTGCATCTACAGGTGGAACCCTTAACCATTACCCACCACAGCATCGGTGCGCTATTGGTGGGAACCCTCGTCGCTTTTACCACTTTCGCCCTTCGCGATCGTTCTTTCGCTCCCATAAGCCATCTCTAAGGATTTAATCACGATGACTGGAACTCAAGCCCTTCGCCACCACGATAATTTTTTACAAGTCGCTAAAAGTTATTATCAACTCACCAAACCGCGAATTATTCCTCTACTGCTGATTACTACAGCCGCTTCCATGGAAATCGCCTCTAAAGGCCAGGTTTCCCCCCTCTTACTCTTTCTTACCCTCCTCGGTGGCACTCTCGCCGCCGCCGCCGCTCAAACTTTAAACTGCATCTATGATCGCGATATCGATCACACCATGCTTCGTACTCGCGCCCGTCCGATCCCCTCCGGTCGCGTGCAACCCCTCCACGCCCTCATTTTTGCCCTCGTTTTAGCCTCCCTTTCCCTAGCACTTTTTGTCTTTTTTGTCAATACTTTGAGCGGATTTTTAGCAATGACCGGCATCGCATTTTATATGCTGATTTATACCCATCTGCTCAAGCGTCATAGTATCCAAAATATTGTTATCGGTGGCGCGGCTGGCTCGATTCCTCCCCTCGTCGGTTGGGCGGCAGTAACGGGCGATCTCGGTTGGATTCCTTGGATTTTATTCGCCATTATTTTCCTTTGGACTCCTCCCCATTTTTGGGCTTTAGCTTTAATGATCAAGGATGATTATGCAGAAGTAGATATCCCGATGATGCCCGTAGTTAAAGGGGAAGAAGCCACTAGCGAGCAGATTTGGCTCTATACTTTAATCGTTGTTCCTTTCACTTTTCTCCTGATTTATCCCTTGGCTGCCTGTGGTGTGGTCTATGGTGTAGCGGCTTTGGTTTTAGGGTTTGTTTTCTTGAAAAAAGCTTGGCGATTAAAACAGAATCCTTTTGATCGGGACATGGCTCGATCGCTGTTTAAATATTCCATTCTTTACATGATGTTATTATGTACAGCTATGGTGATCGATAGTTTACCCATGACCTCTCATCTCATCGCTACAATTGCCAGTTTATTCCCCTGTAGTTAGGGTTTGCTGAAAAAGTTTGTTGGTGGAGTTCAGTATTCAGGAGTCAGTATTCAGGAGTCGGGAGTCGGGAGATAGGGTGGTCACTGCGTGCGCGTTGCGGGGGGTTTTGGGGTGATAGGGTGATGAGACAGCTTCGCCACTTCCCCCACCTCCCCACTTCCCCCACTCCCCACTTCCTACTTCCCGACTACTGATTGCGACTGAGGGAGTTAATTCGCTCGATTAGTTGGGCTAAGATTTCTTGTAATTGTCGATCTTGATGCTGGGAAAGGTTGATTTTATCACAGCTATAAATAACGGTGGTGTGATCTTTGCCGCCAAATTCTTCGCCAATGCGCGGTAAGCTTAAATCCGTGTGTTGACGCATCAAATACATCCCAATCTGTCGAGCAAAACTAATTTCTCGTCGGCGGGAATTTCCTTTTAGATCGGCGATCGAGAGTTGAAACTTTTCCGCTACTACCGCCATAATAATCTCAGGAGAAGTGGCAATTTTGGCCATTGGTGGATTTAAAACCGGCGCGATATTTTCTACCGTCATCGGCAATCCGGAGATAGAAATATAAGTAGTAGCCCGGATTAATGCCCCCTCTAATTCGCGAATATTAGAAGTATAATTAACGGCAATATATTCGATAACTTCTCTTGGGAGACGCAGATTTTCGTACTCGGCCTTTTTTTGTAAAATTGCCATGCGAGTTTCGATATCTGGTGCTTGGATATCGGCGACTAATCCCATAGAAAAGCGAGAAATTAAACGAGCCTGTAAACTGGGAATCTGTTTGGGGAGGCGATCGGAGGCTAAAACCACCTGTTTTCCCGCTTCGTGCAGGGTATTAAAGGTATGAAAAAATTCTTCTTGAGTGTATTCTTTTCCTTCAATAAATTGCAGATCATCCACTAATAATATGTCCGCATGGCGATAATGATTACGAAAACTTTCCATACTATCTTGACGGATAGCGGTGATTAAATCATTCGTAAATTGTTCCGTCGATACATAAAAAACCCTAGATTGAGGATATAATTCCAGACGATAATGACCGATGGCCTGCATTAAATGGGTTTTACCTAATCCCACCCCACCACAGAGAAAAAGCGGGTTAAATTCGCGTCCGGGTAATTCCGCCACCGCTAAAGCGGCCGCGTGGGCCATGCGATTAGTTGGCCCGACAACAAAACGGGAAAAATTATATTTAGGGTTAAGTTGATTACTGGGGGATAATTCTGATTCTAAGCTACTGTTAGGCTGGAAAATAGCGATCAAATCGCCCTGTTGTGCCGTTAGTTGAATCTCGACGGGATAACCGACGATATCCTGCACTACTTCGGCAATTGTTGACAGATAATTTTTCTGAAGATGGTTAAGAATAAAGGGATTGGCAGCCTGAATTACTAAGCGATCGTTTTGCCATTCTTTAACCGTCGCTGTTTGAAACCAAGTCTCGAAAGCGGGACGGGTTAATAGTAATTTTAGACGCTCTAGGAGATTATGCCAAAGTTGTTGGGCGCTGCTGTCCACGGTTAATTTTGATTAAGTGGGTGGGTGGAATTAAATATAAGATGAACGTAGGTTGGGTTGAAGCATGAAACCCAACGCCTATCCACGGTTAATTTTGATTAACAAAGTTGCTCTAGTGCTGCTGCAGGGAAGCCTTATCAGTTTAGCGAGATTTTTCCCCTCAAGATAAAATGATTTTCAGAGCGAAACAATTAATCTTTAGACAGATGACGCAAGTTTTAACAATCACCCAATTAGGAAATCCAATTCTACAGCAAAAAGCAGCAGCGATCGATAATCTTCTCGATGCTGACTGTCAAGATTTGATCGATTCCCTGATTACCACCGTGCAAGCTGCCCACGGGGTGGGAATCGCCGCGCCCCAAGTTGCTCGGTCTCTGCGTCTGTTTATCGTTGCTTCTCACCCCAATCCTCGTTATCCCGACGCTCCGATGATGCCACCCACTGCCGTGATTAATCCTCGCATTTTGCGGGTCAGCGAGGAAATGGTCAAGGGTTGGGAAGGTTGCCTCAGTGTCACCAATTTACGCGGTTTTGTCCCCCGTCATCAGTGGATCGAGGTAGCCTATTGCGATCGCAATGGTCGCGAAATCCGTCAAGTTTTCAGGTATTTTGTCGCGCGCATCACTTTACCAAATTGTCTGTCAAAAGTTGATAAAGAAGCCTAGTCTCATAAAACAGTAAGCGGCACAGTCCATCCTTACCTAGTGCCTTAAAACTGGGTAACTCTTTCTTT
>NZ_JACJSW010000125.1:0-36184 GCF_014698375.1 Microcystis flos-aquae FACHB-1344
TTCTCTAAAAAAATGCAGAATCACGTTGGGGAGCCCTTTGGTATTTTATCCATGACTACAATGCACAGCAAAGCAAAGGATTAAGCCGCCATCACTACTACCGAATCACCACCTAGCCGCTTCTGATATGGTTAACTTACTCATAAAACTATAATAGCACAAGTTGCGAGCAAGTTTAGATAATATTAGTTAGGGCTTGCTGAATAAATGTGAAATGTAGGCAAGGTAAGGGTTTTGTGGCTTTACGAGCGAAACAGGTGCAAGATTTTGAGAGAATCGTGCTTCAAAACCTTGCGTCTTCATCGGCCCGCGTCCTGTAGGGGCGAAGCATTCGGATAGAAAATCTACGGTTTCACCGATAGGTTATTGCCCGAATGCTTCGCCCCTACTTTTTCAGCCGACCCTAGTTAGGGTCGGCTGAATAATGGTAAAACCCTTTTAAAATAAGGCTTTTGACCTGTTAAAATCCGATGTTCATGCTGCGAAAATCGGATTGGGACCCCCAAAAACCTGGCATTATCCTCTTTTTAGTACATAAGCTAGTACAAAAAGAGAGGGCAAGAAAGCCTGAAACGACCGGCTACTGACGACCGACGACCGGCGACCGACTCCTAACCCCACCAACAAACTTTTTGCCGCAAACCCTAGTTAGATTTTTGGTTTTTGTTTCTGACCCTTTTCCCTACATTTGCCGAAAATTTTTGATTTATGCAGGAGATCTAATGATAGGATATAGGTCTAGCTGCCTTGGAGAGGTGGCAGAGTGGTCGATCGCGCTCGACTTGAAATCGAGTAACCAGCAATGGTTCGTGGGTTCAAATCCCACCCTCTCCGTACTCAACCAATCAAATTTGGACTCAGGTTGCCCGATTGTTCGTAGACAGGGGAAAATAAAATATACTAGGCTAAAAGGATAATATTGAGGCAGTAGCCCCCCGGCATGGTTTTTTGGAAAAGATTGTTTAATAGCTCGGAAGTCACTGCATCTCCTGACTATTCGGGAGACTTGGTAGAGGTGGCCCAGAATGACCTTGGACAGACGCGAGTGTTTTTTAGTACCGATCGAGAGCTAGATCTATATGAGTTAGAAGAACTTTGTGACTCGGTAGGTTGGGCCCGTCGTCCTTTACGCAAAGTTAAAAAGGCGATCGAATGTAGTTTTTTAGTGGTGTCGATGTGGGAAGTGCGAGGTAATCGCCGTCGTTTAGTGGGTTTTGCCCGTGCCACTTCCGATCACGCTTTTAATGCTACGGTCTGGGATGTGGTTGTTCATCCTCACTATCAAAGTAAAGGCTTTGGTAAAGCATTAATGAAATTTATGATTAGGAAGTTGCGGGGTGAGGACATCAGTAATATAACTCTTTTCGCCGATCCGCAGGTGGTGGATTTCTATCGTCGTCTTGGTTTTGTTCTCGATCCCGAAGGTATCAAAGGTATGTTTTGGTATCCCGATTAAGAATGCGGATCTTGGGCTATACTAAAAAAGGAGTTTATTTCGGGATGTAGCGCAGCTTGGTAGCGCGCCTGCTTTGGGAGCAGGATGCCGCAGGTTCAAATCCTGTCATCCCGACTTGAGAGAAAATTCTTAAAATCTTAACTTTGTCTCCTTTCCGGTTAACAAAAAAGGTTGCCTTCTTTTATTGCCAAACTTAGGTGAATTAGCCAGAAAATTAGGGAGTTTGGGGAGAGAAGCAGGAGATTCTTGGGGAATAATCGGGGTTTTTCTCTAGAAAAATTGCCCTTGCCTCCCCGTGTCTCCCACTGCTCCTTGTAATATCTCCACAGACGATTATTCTTCTTCGTAATCCTCCTCGAAATCGTCCTCCTCCCCTTCCTCATCCGGTTCTGACCAGCGATCGCTGATGGGTTGGCGACTAAAGCGACTGCTGCCGCGGGAGGAGAGGAAAGCCATCTCATCATCCTCTAAATCGACCACATCACCCTCAGCGTAGGCGCGAGCGGTTTGATCGTCAAGAATCATATCGCTATCCTCACTACTATCGCCGAAACCGGGACGAGGGGGCAAGCCGAGGCCGCCGGGGGGAGCGTAATAGCTACGATTGTTGTAGTTATATTCCTCCTCTGGGGGGGTGTAATCGCTGATCCCCGCCGTGTTTTCGTGGGAATTGAAGCCAGTACCCGCCGGAATCAGACGACCGATAATCACGTTTTCCTTGAGCCCCCGTAACCAGTCGGACTTGCCTTCGATCGCCGCTTCGGTGAGGACGCGGGTGGTTTCTTGGAAGGAGGCGGCACTGATAAAGCTATCGGTATTCAAGGAAGCTTTGGTGATCCCCAGTAGTACAGGCGTATATTTAGCTGCCGCCCCACCGGTGATCGACATGGCTTCGTTTACCGTCTCCACCTGTCGCAGTTCCAACAATTCCCCGGGTAACATACTGGTATCGCCGCCGTCATCGATCCGCACCTTAGAGGTCATCTGACGCACGATCACTTCAATATGTTTATCGGCAATATCGATCCCTTGGGATTGGTAAACCGACTGTACCTGATCAACGAGGAACATCTGGGTTTTTTCCAAGGCTTTCAGGGCTGCCTCGTAACTGCCCAGGCTATCCACATAATAATTAAAGAACACCTCTAAAATCTCGTGGGGATTAGCCTGACCATCGGTTAACGCCTGACCCACATCAATACGCTGATTATCGCTCACCAGAGGGTTTTGACTGCCTAAAAGCGGATATTCACTGATCGTGCCGTCATCCTCGACCACCTTAATATCGACGATCTCAGAATCTTGGTACTCCACTTGACAAACTCCCGGTTTGCGTGCCAGGACACAGGCCTCTTTCGGTTTACGCGCTTCGAGCAGTTCTTCGATTCTCGGTAAACCTTGAATGATATCCCCGGTTTTCGAGCGCTCAAACACCAACAGCACCAAATTATCGCCCCGTTGGACTAGATCTCCCTCGTCGATGTGCAGAATGGCCCCCGCCGATACTCGGTAGGGTCGGGCCTTACGCAGACGGATTTCATAGCCAGTGGTGGTTTTGTCAACGGCCAGCACTTGACCGGAATTGGGGGCTAAAACTCCGGCAGCGATCTCAGCTTCGGCGATTACCAGATCCCCGGCTTTGACGGTGGGAGCAACAGCGAGCGGGAGAATAAACTCGTCTCGGTCACTCACAATTAAAAGACGGCGCACCGCTTCGCTACCCTTGCGAATCCCGCGAATTTCTCCAGCTTCCTTACACTGGATTTCGGTTCTGGCCACCACTGCCCCCGGTGGAATTTCATCGCCATCTTGGACGAGAACGCGAGTCTGAATATTACCCCCTAAAGGATCATTATCACTATCTCGACGCAGCACCAGAGATTCGAGAATAACTAACTGTAAACGCTGACAATCGCTGTCCTCGCACCGCTTCGCGGCTCCCTGCGGGATCGGTTCTAACTCGATATCGGCCGTCAGATGGGAGACCGATTCTGGTTCTTCGCCCTTAATTTCTAGGACTAATTGAGTGCTGATCAGTTGACAACCCTCGACGGATTTAACTCTTTCCCCGTCTTTAAAGAAAATGCGCTGTACCGATCGCAGTTCGATATGTCGTCCTCCTTCTTGGTTAGCGGAACCTTGGGTGGGAGAAGTGGATTGGTCTTGTACGGTGAACTCCTGTACTGGTCGCAGTAGTAAACCCAAACCCTCGTTAGTTTCCACCCATTCCGCTTGCCGTAACTCCTCGATCGTCACTTCGGGAGTCAACTGTGTCCCGGGGTAAATTAACTGTTCTTGGGCAATTCCAGAGGATTCCGGTTCGAGATCCATAAATAACAGCCCCGGTTTGACAATGATCTCCCGGAGGATGTCATTTTTCTGGATCACTTCCACCACACCGCTAGAGTTACAGAAGATGTCTTTAACCACTTCTTCCCCTGCTTCCACATACTGCCCATCTTCCACCTGTAAGAGGGAGATATCTTTATTGACTTCGTGGGTTTCTTCGGGAATCCAGAGGAGCGTGCCACCTTTGGTGATTTCATAACCCTGTTTGCGGCTGCCTTTGGAGACTTCGATATCGACGTATTTAATCATCCCGCCGGTGTGGGTTTGATAGCGATCGTCGATTAACTCGGCGACAATGGCATGATTCTGTACTTTTGTCCCCGGAGTGGTTTTCAGCAGGAAGCGTTGACCATCGACCGTATGAATAATAAATTGTTCCCGACCAGCGCTACTTTCCACTTTTACTTCGGCCTGATCCAAAGACACGGAAGCGGTGACGATATCGATTTCCCGGCTATTGGGGGCTAAACGCACCAAACCGCCGTTAGTGGATACTAACTTAGTTTCCGCCAGAACATCCCCCACTTGTACTGTATCGCCGTTACTGACCACGGGTTCGGCCCCGGTTGGCAAGTTATACACTTCTCCGGAGAGAATCCATAGTAATCCCCCCCGTTGGGCGATGCGGGTGGTGTTGCCTTGGCGATCGGTTTTTTCCTCTGGGACTAATTGCGAGAATAGCACCTCGCCAGCTAAGTCACTGGTTACGTCTTTTGTGGCTTTTTCCGTGGATTTTTGGACTTTATCGGAGGTTATTTCCGCTAGTAACTGTTCCTCGCTTACCATTGCCCCATCGGTGACAAATAGCAGTGATCCCGGAGTCAAAGAGTAGGTGACAGTTTCTTTAGTTTTATCCTTGGGTGTTAATTTAATTTCCCCCGGTGCCTCCACCTGGTCCCGTTCATCCCCGTGGCGAGTTCGCACGTTACGGATACTTAACCCCGGCAGAAAACGCACGGTTCCCTCGAAGGGACTCCGCACTTGCCGGGCTACTTCTCCGGTAAATACGCCCCCGGTGTGGAAGGTACGCATGGTTAACTGAGTCCCCGGTTCCCCGATCGATTGGGCGGCAATAATCCCCACTGCCTCCCCCATATCCACCGGATGACCGTGGGCCAGACTCCAACCGTAACAGGTTTGACAAACTGAGCGGGCCGCTTCACAGGTTAAGGGGCTGCGGACTTTGATTTTATCGACCAGTTTGCCCAGTTTTTCGGCGGTTTCGTCATCGATAATCTGGTTGCGGGTGGCGATCACTTCTCCCTTGACCACCACATCTTCGGCCAAGGAACGACCTAATAAGCGATCGCTTAAGGGAATTAACACGCGATCGCCATCGGTCATGGCGGTTAATTCAACATAACGATTAGTGCCACAATCTGCCTCGCGGACGATGACATCTTGGGACACATCCACCAGACGACGGGTCAGATAACCGGAATCTGCCGTCCGTAGGGCTGTATCAACTAAACCTTTGCGCGCCCCGTAGGAGGAAATAACGTATTCGGTAACGGTCAATCCTTCCCGGAAGTTAGTCTTAATCGGGAGGTCAATAATTTCCCCCTGGGGATTAGCCATTAATCCCCGCATTCCCACTAACTGACGCACTTGGCTCATATTGCCCCGCGCTCCCGAGAAAGCCATCATATAGACGGAGTTGAGGGGATCGGTCACTTGGAAGTTGCGAATTACTTCATCTTTAAGCGATTCAGATGTACTATTCCAAGTGTCAATTACTTTTTGGAAGCGTTCCACTTCGGTGATTTCCCCGCGCACATAACGCTGTTCGGTTTGCCGGATTTCCTGTTCGGCACTTTCGATCATCTGTCGTTTAGCCGGCGGTACGGTTAAATCATCCACACTAATGGAAACCCCCGCTTTGGTAGCGAAACGAAACCCGAGGTTTTTCAATTCATCGGCCATTTGTGAACAGCGCGCCGAACCGTAGTTTTGATAGGCCCAAGCGATCAATTTTTTCAGTTTTCCTTTGTCAACAGTTTGGTTATAAAACATCTCGATCCGGGTAACAAGTAAACAGCTATTAGCTATCAGCCATCGGTGAACAGTAACAAGATTGGTTATAAGGTTTAGGTGTGGGGTGTTGGGGTTTTAGGGTTTTAGGGTTTTAGGGTGTTGGGGTGTTAGGGTTTTAGGGTGTTGGGGTGTTGGGGTGTTGGGGTTTTAGGGTTTTAGGGTTTTAGTTGAATTCCCCCATTTCCCCATTTCCCCATTTCCCCATTTCCCCATTTCCCCATTTCCCCATTTCCCCATTTCCTCATTTCCCCATTTCCCCATTTCCCCATCACCTAACCCCTCACTGATCACTGAAATTACACTTCCGATTCTTCTTCTTCAAGGTCTTCCGTGGTTAAGGATTCGTAGGTGGGGCGAGAGGGGGCGCGACGGCCGACATCGACCATCAGATCCACCTCCACATCGCGGGAAGTACCATCGGGGGCATTTTCCACCTTGTGAACGGCGATATCGAGGCCGAGGGATTGCAATTCTCGCATCAAAACCTTAAAGGATTCTGGCGTACCCGGGCGGGGAATCGGCTTGCCTTTTACGATCGCATTTAAAGCCTCATTCCGTCCTTGCATATCATCGGATTTTACCGTTAGCAATTCCTGCAAGGTATAGGCCGCCCCGTAGGCCTCCAGGGCCCAGACTTCCATTTCTCCGAAGCGCTGACCCCCCTGTTGAGCTTTACCGCCCAGGGGTTGCTGGGTAACCAAGGAGTAGGGACCGGTAGAACGGGCGTGAATTTTATCATCAACCAGGTGAACCAGTTTTAACATATAGGCCATACCGACGGTAACGGGACGGTCAAAGGGTTCGCCGGTGCGACCATCGTAAACCGTGACTTTGCCGGCGTGTTCTTCCTTGAACACCCAATCGCGATTGGGTTTTTTCGAGGCACTTTCTAGCAATCCGTGGACGGTTAAACGGCTGGCTTCTTCCCCATACATTTCATCAAAGGGAGTAATCTTAAAGCGCACGCCTAGATTTTCCCCGGCCCAACCCAGTAAACATTCAAACACCTGACCGACGTTCATGCGACTGGGAACCCCCAGGGGATTGAGAACGATATCGACGGCACGACCATCGGGGAGGTAGGGCATATCTTCTAGGGGCAGAATCCGAGAAATAATCCCTTTATTGCCGTGACGACCCGCCATTTTATCGCCCACTTGGATTTTGCGTTTTTGGGCAACGTAGACCCGTACCACCATATTGGCCCCGGGGGGTAATTCATCCCCCTGTTCGCGGGTAAATACCCGCACATCCACTACCCGGCCTTTTTCGCCGTTGGGAACGCGCAGAGAGTTATCCCGTACATCCCGTGCCTTTTCGCCGAAAATCGCCCGCAGTAGTTTTTCTTCGGGGGGTTGATCCGATTCGCCTTTCGGGGTGACTTTCCCCACGAGGATATCGCTGGCTTCTACCCAGGCACCGATGCGAATAATGCCGCGTTCATCGAGGTTTCGCAGGGCATCTTCACCGACGTTGGGAATTTCCCTGGTGATTTCCTCCGGTCCAAGTTTAGTTTGACGGGCTTCGATTTCGTATTTTTCGATGTGGATACTGGTATAGACATCTTGTGCCACCAGTCTTTCACTGATTAAAATCGCGTCTTCGTAGTTATAGCCTTCCCAGGGCATATAGGCGACGAGGATATTCTGTCCGAGGGCGATTTCCCCTCCTTCGGTGGCGGAACCATCGGCGAGGATCTGCCCGGGGACAACCTGTTCCCCTTGATAGACTAAAGGACGCTGATTTAAGCAGGTATCTTGGTTAGAGCGTTGATATTTCTGAATTTCGTACTCGATCTCGCTCTTGCCGAAAATCTCTTTGTCTTCATCCGCCACTTTGATGCGAATCCGGTTAGCATCGACGTAGGAAACGACCCCATTGGTACGGGAAACGATGACCATGCCAGAGTCGCGAGCGGCCTGTGCTTCCAATCCGGTACCCACAAGGGGACGTTCGGGACGCAGCAGGGGAACCGCTTGTCGTTGCATATTAGAACCCATGAGGGCGCGGTTAGCGTCGTCGTGTTCGAGGAAGGGAATCAGGGAAGTTGCCACCGAGACAATTTGGACGGGGGAAACACAAACGTAGTCCACTTGTTCGGGGGAAGTGGTGGAGAATTCCTGCCGATAGCGCACCGGGATAGTTTCGCCGAGGATATAACCATTTTCATCAGTGGCCACGTCTCCGGGTGCCACCCGCAGATCGTCTTCTTCGTCGGCGGTTAGGTATTTAACGGGGAGATCATAGCGGACTCGGCCATTTTCCACCACATAACAGGGGGTTTCAATAAAACCGTAGTCGTTGACGCGAGCGTAGGTGGCCAGGGAACCGATTAAACCGGCGTTGGGACCTTCTGGGGTTTCCACCGGACAAATGCGACCGTGGTGGGAGGGGTGGATGTCGCGCACGGCAAAACCGGCCCGTTCCCGGGTGAGACCGCCGGGGCCGAGGGCGGAAATGCGGCGTTTATGGGTCAATTCCGCTAGGGGATTGGTTTGATCCATGAACTGGGAGAGTTGCGAGGAACCAAAGAATTCTTTAATCGCCGCTACTAGGGGTTTCGGGTTGACTAGGGAAGCGGGGGTGAGGTTTTGGGATTCGCTGACGGTCATCCGTTCCCGAATGATTCTTTCTAAGCGGTTTAAACCTACTCGCACTTGGTTTTGTAGCAGTTCACCCACGGAACGGACGCGACGGTTGCCGAGGTGGTCGATGTCGTCGGTGTTGCCGATGTCAAATTCGAGGTTAATTAGGTAGTCGATCGCTGCTAAGATGTCGGTGGTGGTCAGAACGCGCTGGTTATCGGGGACGTTGAGGCGTAGTTTTTTGTTGAGTTTATAACGACCAACGCGACCGAGATCGTAGCGTTTATTGTCAAAAAAGCGCGATTCGAGCAGTTGTTGTCCGCCGGTGACGGTGGGAGGTTCCCCGGGGCGTAGTTTGCGGTACAGGTCGAGGAGGGCCTCTTCTTCGCTGGGATTGCCTTCTTTGTCGAGGGTTTTTTGGTAGAATTCGGGATGGCGTAGGGAGTCAAAGATTTCGTTATCGCTCAATCCGATCGCTTTCAGGAGAACTTGGGCGGATAATTTGCGAGTTTTGTCGATTCTGACCCAGACTAAGCCGTTTTTGTCGGTTTCAAATTTTAACCAAGCTCCTCGGTTGGGAATCAGGGAAGCGGAGTAGGTACGGCGACCGTTTTTGTCGATTTCGGCTTTGTAGTAAACACCGGGGGAACGGACGATCTGATTGACGATGACTCGTTCAGCCCCGTTAATGATAAAGGTTCCCCGTTCGGTCATCAGGGGTAAATCGCCGATAAAGACTTCCTGTTCGATGTTTTCTCCCGTTTCTTTGTTGATTAAACGGGTGGGAACGTACATCTGAACGGAATAGGTGCTATCGCGTCGTTTGGCTTCATCGACGTTGTATTTCGGTTCTTTGAGTCTGTAGTCCTGGCCGAGGAAATGTAGTTCTAATTTACCTGTATAGTCGCTGATGGGGGAAAAGCTATTCAGTTCCTCGATTAGTCCTTCTTCCAAAAACCACCGAAAACTGGAGTGTTGGATTTCGATGAGGTCGGGTAAGAGGTTAAAGGTAAGATTGTTCATAGGGTTACAAGGGCTGATGACACGATAGCGACGGTCGGATATCAGTGAGCAGTGAGGGGTTGGGTGTTGGATGTTAGGGTTTTGGGGTGTTGGGGTTTTAGGGTTTTGGGGTGTTGGGGTTTTAGTTGAATTCCCCCATTTCCCCGTCCCCGTCCCCTGCTCTGTGCTAATAAACTATGTTTTTTAACTGGGGAGTTGAAATAAGTTGCGGGCGTTCTGGGTGGTTTGTTCGGCTATGGTTTCGACGGGATAGCCCCGCAGACGGGCGACGGTTTCGGCCACAGGTCGGACGAAAGAGGGTTCACAAGGTTTACCGCGGTGGGGATTGGGTGAGAGAAAGGGGCAATCGGTTTCGATCAGTAGGCGATCGCTGGGGACAATTTGGGCGGCAGCTTGCACGGTTTTACTGTTTTTGAAGGTGACAATGCCGCTAAAGCTGATGTAAAAACCCAAATCTAAAAACCATTGAGTTTCTTCGGGGTTGCCAGTCCAGCAGTGCATCACGCCGCGAATTTTGCCCACTTGTTGCCGAAAGGCGATGATCTCCTCCCGCATGACTGGGGCTGCATCTCGACAATGGATAATCACGGGTTTATCGAGACGATGGGCGATTTCTAATTGCGTCCAAAAGACCTGTTTTTGCTGCTCTTGATTATCCGCTTTATAGAAGTCTAAACCCATTTCCCCGATCGCCACGACGCGCCGATCAGATCGGGCTAGGGATTCGATCTGATCGGCACTATTATCTCGCCATTTTTGGGCATCTAGGGGATGTAAACCGACGGCGAAGGAAATTTCCTCAAATTGATCGGCAATGGCTTTAATCGCTGCAAACTCTTCCGGTTCGACACAGGAGTGAACCAGATGAACGACTCCCACACTTCGCCAACGTTCGGAGATAGCGGGCAAGTCGGCTTGCAAAACGTCAAAGTTCAAATGAACGTGCGTATCTATTAATTGCATCGACCCCCGATCGCTTGTTGCGTCTGTCCTGATTACAGCTTACTCGTTTCTTAGGAAGCTTGGCTAACTTTTTGCCAAGCTTTGGCTAAACCGGCTTTTTTTCTAGCGCCGTTGTTCCGGTGCAAGACGTTGCGCTTGACGGCTTTATCGATTTTACTGTAAGCTTCCGATAGAGCTTGTTGGGCGCTTTCTAGCCCTTCTGGGCTGGGGTTGGCTCCGTAGGCCGAGACAGCGACAAGACATTTTTTGATCAGGGTTCTTACGGCTGACTTGTACGCTTTGTTGCGGAGACGATTTCTTTCGGAGATTTGGACTCGTTTGAGTGCAGACTTTGTATTAGCCACAGTCGTTTCTTGTTCTCAATGCTGGTATGGTTAATCGGGACACAGACAAACCATAATAACAGATTTGTGCTATTTGTTGCAAGAGTTTTCTGGACAAGATTGGGGCAACCCCAGAGATATTTTCAGGATTAGGTTCCCACCGATGGGGAAGTGTAGATGACTGTAAAACTGAGTCTCCTTGAGGCTCAGTTTCTAGTTTTTTAAGGACGGGAAGTTAACGAATGTACTCTTTGAGGATACTATTACGGTTAGGGTGACGCAGTTTCCGCAGGGCCTTGGCTTCTATTTGACGAATGCGCTCGCGAGTGACGTTGAAAATCTGGCCGATTTCTTCGAGTGTTTTCATCCTGCCGTCATCTAAACCGTAGCGCAGACGCAGCACATCGCGTTCGCGAGGACTAAGGGTATCGAGGACGTTTTCTAAATCCTCGCGTAATAAATTTTTAGAAACTTCATCTTCTGGGGTTTCCCCATCCGCTTCGATAAAGTCTCCTAAACGGGAATCTTCTTCTTTACCGATGGGAGTCTCTAGAGAAATAGGTAATTGGGCAGATTTAGCAATAAAACGCAGTTTTTCAATGGTCATCTCCATCTTGGTGGCGATTTCTTCCTCGGTGGGTTTGCGACGCATTTCCTGAGAAAGAATCTTGGTGGTTTTTTTGATCCGGGAGATGGTTTCGTAGAGGTGGACGGGAAGTCTAATGGTGCGGGATTGATCGGCGATCGCCCGGGTGATGGCTTGACGAATCCACCAAGTGGCATAGGTGGAGAATTTATAACCCTTTTCGTGGTCGAATTTTTCGGCGGCGCGGATCAAACCGAGGGAACCTTCTTGAATTAAATCTTGGAAGGAAAGACCGCGGTTCATGTATTTCTTGGCGATGGAAACCACTAAACGCAGGTTCGATTGTACCATTTTTTCCTTAGCGCGACGACCATGGTACAAACGACGCTTAAAGGCCGATAAGTATTCCTTTGATTTGGCCAGCCATTCTTCCAGCAGGGGAGCCGTTAGCTCCGTCTTACCTAAATAAGCCTTAATATCCGATAGTTTCGGCTCTTTTTCCGATTTTTCAACGATAATTTTTTCGATGCGCTCGAACAGGAAAACCTGTTTTCCCCATTCAGCATCGCTATAGAGGCGAAAATCTTCGCGAATACGTTCTAATTTCAGTAAATCTGCGATTTTTCTCGCTAATTCGATCTCCTCCTCCGCTCTCAATAACCGAATCCTGCCGATCTCTTGCAGATAAATCCGAATCGAATCTTCTGTATAGGGTTTTTTTCTAGCGGCGTCGCGACGACGAGCGCTGGCAAGGCGGCGGGTTTTTTTGCCATCGTTGCTATCGCTGGTTTCTTCTAGCTCTAACTCGATATCCTCATCATCGAAGTCTTCGTCTAGGTCAATCAAATCTAAATCCAATTGCGGCTCGGTAAGGGTTAGTACATCGTGGGCCTGCATCATGCCGTTTTCCTCTTGCTCCTTCTGTGCAAAACTAGAAGATCGAATCTCAATCTAGGTGATACTGAACGAATTTGTGTCTCAAATCCGAGACGGGGAAAGACTTTTCCGATTGTAGCTTTAATTACAACAAATGGGAGAAGATCTTTGCTTAAATTCTCTTGTGTCGATGGGATTTTAGCGACACGGAATGCTGTTTTAGCTCGGTCAACTCATAATCTGGCTCCTGCAAAAATTGGGTAAATGGCTGGAGGACTGAAATCCGATCACCCGATTGTCTGCGGTGCTGACCAGATAGCTAACAATCAAAGGAATTATGGGGTGGGTTAACTGTTCCCAATGGCAAGGGGAACAGCATCCCTGTGGGCCCTTGCTAATTCCTTTGTTCCTTAGCCATTGTCTTTAATTTGATCGGATTCTTACGGATAAATTTCATCCCTCATTGCTTTTACGGGAATCTGTTTTTAGTACATACGCACTATGACAATGGAGCGCAAGCTCATAATATTAACTTAGCAACATTTTAGAAATTTGCGAGACAAATTTAAGATTTTCTCCAACAGCGCCATGGGGAGTGGGAAGTGGGGTGGTCACTGCGTGCGCGTTGCGGGGGGAAGTGGGGAAGTGGGGAAGTGGGGTGGTGGGGTGGTCACTGCGTGCGCGTTGCGGGGGGAAGTGGGGTGGTGGGGAAGTGGGGGAATTTCAACTAAAACCCTAAAACCCTAACACCCTAAAACCCTATCTAGACTTGTACCATTTCTGGGTTTTTTTCCTTCTGCTGCAGTGCGACGTGGAGACGGTTTAAGGCACTGACGTAGGCGCGAGCGGAGGCGACAATAATATCGGTATCGGCCGCGTGAGCGGAGTAGGTGCGTCCTTCGTAACGGAGACGGATAGTCACTTCTCCTAAAGCATCGATTCCCTCGGTAACTTCTCGCACCGAGAAAGAAATTAATTCGTTAGGAATCTTCACCACTCGATCGATCGCTTTGCAGAGAGCATCCACCGGCCCTGTACCAATGGCCGCATCGGATAACTCGCTACCGTCGGGATTGCGAATCGTTACCGTGGCCGTGGGCCGGGCACTATTTCCACAGGACACTTGTACTAATTCGAGGCGGAAGTGATCGGGAACAGTATCGATTTCATCGTTAACAATCGCTTCCAGATCGCGATCGGTGATTTCCTTTTTGCGATCAGCCATTTCCTTAAACTGGATAAAAGCGTTATTAAGTTCCGTTTCCGAAAGTTCAAAACCCAATTCCTGTAAACGAGAGCGAAAAGCGTTGCGGCCGGAGAGTTTCCCGAGGACAATTTGATTATGAGTCAAACCGATCGATTCTGCATCCATAATCTCATAGGTGAGTTTATGTTTTAACACCCCGTCCTGATGGATTCCCGACTCGTGTGCGAAAGCGTTAGCACCGACGATCGCCTTATTCGGTTGCACGATCATGCCGGTAAGATTAGAAACTAGGCGAGAAGTGCGATAGATTTCCTTGGTGTTGATCTTGGTTAAAGGTTCCGTGGACTCTGCTGGACGACCAAGGAAAGGATTAAAATAGGAGCGCCGGACATGAAGGGCCATCACCAACTCTTCTAGGGAAGCATTACCGGCACGCTCACCGATGCCGTTAATGGTACATTCCAACTGTCGAGCGCCATTTTTAACTGCTTCGAGGAAATTAGCCACCGCTAACCCTAAATCGTCGTGACCATGGACGGAGATAATCGCTTGGTCGATATTGGGGACATTTTCCTTAATTCCCCGGATTAAAGCCCCAAATTCGCTGGGGGTGGTGTAACCGACGGTATCGGGAATGTTAACGGTGGTGGCTCCTGCGGCGATCGCTCTTTCGAGGACTTGATAGAGGAAGTCCGGATCGCTGCGGCCGGCATCTTCGGGGGAAAATTCCACATCATCAACGAAGGATTTGGCATAGGCCACCATTTCTGGCACAATCTCAAGAACTTCCTGACGAGTCTTCTTAAGTTTGTATTGGAGATGTATATCAGATGTGGCTAGGAAGGTGTGAATTCTGGGCTTGGCGGCGGGTCTGAGCGCATCGGCGGCAGATTTGATATCTTTTTGGGTAGTGCGGGCTAATCCGCAAATAATCGGGCTATCAGCTTCGCTGCCGACGCTGGCGGCAATTTTCTGCACCGCATCAAAGTCCCCCGGACTAGCGTGGGGAAAACCCGCTTCAATGACATCAACTCCCAGTCGTGCCAGTGCGCGCGCTATGGTTAGCTTCTCATCCACATTTAAAGCGGCACCCGGGGACTGTTCCCCATCTCGAAGGGTGGTATCGAAGATAATCACACGGTCTGGACTGGTATTCATAGTTTTTTTGTACCGTTAACGAACTTGGGAGTTGTTCCTCTGATTATAGCAGCCGGGGCCGAGGGGGTTGTTAAGGAAAATTGCGCTGAGAATTTCTCGACTTGCTCGCGCTTTTCCTGCTTGCCCTTTTTTTGGCTACCATAGAGGATATAGATAAATTGGCGAGGGAGTTAACAATGTTTGGCAAACCAGCGAAAGAACCGAACCCACCGGAGGTAAAAGACCTACAGGAGGTGATGTTTTCGATTAAGCAAAATCTCGAACCAGATCAGGATAAAACTGATATTAATCTTGTGGAGACTCCCCCGCCAGAGGTGGTTACTGTAGTTGAAAATATTAGTAAAATTCTCTCTCCCTATTTTATCGTTTTGGTGGGTTTATTTCTCTATGATCGGAATAGTTTTATCGGTTTTTTGTTAGTCTTTACGGGAGTTTTAGCAATTTTCGGAGTTTCTCTCAAGGATATTAATAAACTCATTGAAGAAGGGAAAAAGTTTTTCCAATCTAAATAGGTTTCTCGTATAGAGCAGTTATCTTAATGGTGAGATGGCCAGTCTCTAATGTTAGGAAACGGCTAGAAGGGAGCTTTTTTAAGTGAGCAGTAAACAGTGAACTGATACTAAATCCAGTTATTAAAAACTGATTATTTATTCTCCCCTTTGCATGAGTGCCTCTTGCATGAGTGCCTGTCCTGATATGTAACCTATACTCAACGGATTTAGTATGATAACTGAAAACTCACATCTGATAACTGATAACTGATAACTGATATAAGATTATGTCTTTAGTTGCATCTTTACTTGATCGAGTATCTCCTCAGAGTTTACAACAATTGCGGGCCAGCGATCGAGCTTGGCAAGCTTTGCGCTTAGAAAATCCGGTTATTCCTGCGGTAATTAATCAAAGTCAAGAATCTTTAGGAGAGACGGATTTTGATCTAGTGATTGCGGGGGGAACTTTGGGAATTTTCATCGGGGCTGCTTTGCAAACTAGGGGCTGGCGTGTGGCATTATTAGAAAGAGGTATTCTGCGCGGTCGTGAGCAGGAGTGGAATATTTCACGTTTAGAATTAAGCAGTTTTTTAGAGTTAGATTTATTGACCGAAGCTGAATTAAATCAAGCGATAGCGACGGAATATAATCCTGGGAGGGTGGGATTTTATCAAGGTTATGAGCTTTGGGTCAGAGATATTTTAAATATCGGTGTTGATCCGGTTTATTTGCTAGAGACTTTAAAAACTAAGTTTTTAGAAGCGGGAGGAAAGTTATTAGAAAATTCGGGGTTTAGCGGGGCGATTATTCATCCAGATGGAGTAATGGTTAAAACGGGAGAAATGACTTTAAAAACCCGTTTATTAATCGATGCCATGGGTCATTTTTCAGCAATTGCAAAACAGGCAAGAAAAGGGGAAAAACCCGATGGAGTTTGTTTAGTGGTGGGTAGTTGCGGTCAGGGTTTTCCCAGTAATGAAACTGGTGATTTGATTTATTCTTTTACCCCAATCTTGCACCAATGTCAATACTTTTGGGAAGCATTTCCCGCTAGGGATGGTCGGACAACTTATTTATTTACCTATCTCGATACCCATCCCGATCGCTTTAGTTTAGAATTTTTGATGGAGGAGTATTTAAGATTACTGCCGGAGTATCAAAAGGTAGATTTAGAAGCGGTAAAATTTCAGCGTTTTCTAGCGGGTTTTTTCCCTGCCTATCGTCAAAGTCCTTTAAAGATGCCTTGGTCAAGAATTCTAGCAGTGGGAGATAGTAGCGGTAGTCAATCTCCGGTCAGTTTTGGTGGTTTTGGGGCAATGGTCAGACATTTAAAAAGGCTAACTTTTGCCATCGAGGAAGCTTTACAAATCGATGCTTTAAACCGAGAAGATTTAGCCCTTTTACAACCATATCAACCTAATATATCGGTAACGTGGCTATTTCAAAAAACCATGAGTGTCCAGATATATGCTAACCCTAATCCCAATCAAATTAATGACTTAATGAGTGGAGTTTTTCGGGTAATGGATAAGTTGGGAGATGAGGTCTTAAAACCATTTTTACAGGATGTGGTGCAGTTTTCTTCCCTCTCAAAAACTTTGCCTTTGGTTAATCCTCAATTAGTTTTACCGATGATTCCGCAAGTGGGTATCAGTCCTTTTATCGATTGGACGGGACATTATTTTAATTTAGCTTTGTATAGTGGTTTATATCCCTTGGCAGCCACCTTAAAACCTGTTTTAGAAAAGTTACCCGACAAGCAAAAATATCTTTACCATCGTTATTTAGACAGTTGGAAATATGGCTCTGGGGGAGATTTTATCAGTAAACTGATAACTGATAACTGATAACTGATAACTGATAACTGATTTAATCTTTATCTTGAAAAAATTGTTGATCGAGATAATTAACTTTAGCATAGGGTTCTAAAGCGGAGAGAATTTGTCGGCCATAACTGCGGGCATTGACACGATTATCGAGGACAGCCACACAACCTTGACACTCCCGGAGAGACTGGACAGATTGCTGAATTTCCCTCACTGCTGTGGGTAAAAGATAGGCACGAAACCAGTCGAGATGTTGTCGTTTGTAGTAAGCAATTTTGCCAGCAACGAGAGGATTTTCGGGGGATGGTAAGGGTAAAGTAGCGATAATTAATAAACTGGGAGTCGGAAATTTTTCTTGATGGGTTTGCCAGAATTGCCAACCACAAACCAGAATAGTATTATTATTAATCTCAGTTTTTTCCACTTGCACTCGCGAACCGTAATCGGCTGCGATTTGGGTGGCAATTTGTGCCTTGAGGGGAACATCTTCAATCAGGATTACTATCGGTTGTTCACTGGTATGATTAGCACTAACTAATTCCCGCACTTGCTTTAATAACATCGGTTGAAATTCGGGTGTGTTGGGGGCGCTGATGCGATCGGGTAGATATAAATGAATATATTCACTTTCGCGATCAGCTGCAAACTTTAGAGTTAAAATTTCTCCGATACCCTGATTTTGACGGTATAAATTAGCGGATTTTTCGCTATCTAAAAAACTGCCGATTAAAACAAAGGGTTGCTGCTGCCAAATCGGTTTGAAAAAACTAGCCACCTCCAAAGGGCTGATTTTTAGGGTAAATTCTTCTCGCTCTCGATCTACTGATGTCCAGAGGAGATAATTATGCTCGGGGATTTTTGCCGCTAAAAGTTGCCAAACAGAGTCAGTGGTTAAGTCTTGATGCACGCGTTGTAGCAGAGCAATTATATATTCTTTTTCCTTGGCATCAATAAGATAGCAATTATAGGGATTAATGGGATGACCAAGAATACTTTGGCTAAGTTGTGCTTTAATTAAGTCTATAAACTCTCTATGCTGGGGATATGCTGACTCTAAAGCGAACCATTGTTCGGGAGTAATGGTGACGGTGAGATAATCTACTAGACAAGTTTCTAAATCTTCGGCTCGATCGATTATCGTGGGGATATTCTGGGGAAAATGACCGAGATTGTCCAATTTATCCTCTAACCATTGTTGGGGTGTGGTGAGGAGTAAACCGGTAAAATTAGCTGGAAAGCGATCGCTTTTGAGGATGTCTCGCTGAGTTTGTAACCATGCTTGCAGATGGGGGATTTCCACTTCTAACAGTAGGTTTACTTCCGACTCTGGGGCAACAATCAGAACAGGTGTATCACCCAAAAGGGCTGGGGTGAGATAACTGAGACAATAACGGGTGAGAGTAGTTCCAGTTTGTATGAGAGAGGACCGTTTTAAGCGTAAGGCTCTAGCCACCAGTCGCCCCATAGTGAGATGATGAGACCAATAAAAGCGCCCTTGTTCCCGTAAAAAAGCGCGTAGGGAAGAATGAACCGCTGCTTCTAATAAAACCATCTCATCTCAGTTATTGGTTATCAGTGATCGATCATAGCCTTGATTTTGCCACTGATTGCACTCCGAGAGTCCTGAAGGGGTGATTTATACCATTTTTCAAAAGTAATAGCAGAGATGGTTAATTGCCCTCACCCCCAACCCCTATCCCAGAAAGGGAGAGGGGAGTAGGAGGCAAGAGGCACTCTTGCCTCATCTCCACAAGCAATTTAAATTCGCGGGCAGCTTAGGATTTTTTACCAAGGCGAGATATTAAGGCTCCGATGGCACCGATACCGAAAATACCCAGTGTCATCGATGGCTCGGGGACGGGAGTGGGACTGATGGTGATAAACATTCCAAAAACGTTATCATCATCGGTTGGGTTCTGTGTTGTTAAGCGAAGGAAGGTATCTCCCAGTGAGATAAAAGGAGCGGGATTAGCGCTATTGCCAAGAGCGAGGTTGTAGTATTCGTCATCTGGATTAGTGTGCATAGGGTCAGCGGTTGGGTCGACATTGGCAGGATTATCACCTATTCCCCCAACAGTTATTAAGTTTCCATTGTCTGAGAGTTCACCAGTAGTGCGGTCATCCGCCCCTCCTGCACTTGTGGTCAATCGTCGATTATTGGTCGAATTAGTGGTTACATCAATCTGGGTGAATTGCCCACTCGGTTGACGGCTGTAACTAGAGGCGAGTGAAACCAGAAAAGCTCCTCCAGTGTAAGGAATACTAGCAAAATTAAACTCAACTGTGTCTCCTGTGGTGGACAGTTCCCCGTCCAAGATAACGGAGGTAAAACCTTGGGTAGAAGGATTGCTGTAGGCAACAACAAGAACCTCACCATCGTTATCGCCATTCTCAAGGATACTAAAGTCTTGTAATCCTCCCGTAAAAGAAGAAGCGATGATACTGGTGACATCCCAACGGGCGGTGGTAGCTGGGTTTTGCTCGGGACCAAGAATAGTTGCTGAACTCACGGAAAGTGTCGTCCCATGAAAAATTACGTCGTAAACTGGACTTTTATCCCAGATGGAAGTGGCATAGAGATAAGCCCTCTGAATAGTAGAACCTGTGGGTATATTGGCTTGAATAACTCCGTTGTTAGAGAGGCTTCCGAAGCCGTCAATAGAAAGGGCAGCGTCGGGAATGACATTTCGTACCAGCAAAGTAGCGGAAGCAGGGGCAATGTTTAGGCAAAGTCCAACAGTAATCCCCAGGGGGAGCAATGAATAAGTCAGTTTTTTCATGATGAGCAACTGGCAACAACTTTCAGATTATAGCGTTTATCATGAAGATGGAGTGTGGCGGTATTTGTCATCATCTCTGGACGATCAGATAATATTCCGACGTTCCGCCGTTCCGTCGTTCTCTAAAACCAGAAACTTCGTATCTCACTGTTAAGATAACTACTAATAGACTGCATATCTATTCATAATTTGTTTAAGTCAAATTTTTCAAAAGTAATGGCAGAGATGGTTAATTATGCTCACAACCCAAAATTTCTCCCAGAACGCCGTTTTTGGGCGTTTTTGAAATAGGGTAAGCGTTTCCAGCTTAGGTTCTTGTTTACTTACGATAGACATAGCGTGCTAACAGATTTAAAAAACATTGGCTGTAAAAGATTACTTTTGCAATTAGCTTTGACAAATCTCAACCTAGTCTAGATCAGAAGCGGGAAGCAATGGCAACAATTTAATTTAGTCTGACTATGAGCATACAGCCTTTATACAAAGACTTGTGTGATTTGACGCAGTAAAAGAAGTATTTAAGGACACAAGTAAGCTAAAACACGCGTAATTAGTCAGCGCAATAAAAAGTTTTAATTGAGAAGGGACAGAACCCTGACAGGGGCTGTATTATAGAGGGCATGGAAATTAACGACCGACTAGAACGCCGGAACTATTCCATCAAATTAGTTACCTCCAGAGAAGCAACTTGAGCCACTTTGCACACTTTTGTCTTTTTGTCAAATTTTGTGTTAAGAAAGATGTGACACCGAATCCGTTTTTAATAGTGTGATTAACTCCCAAGTTATGGATTGTTTTTCCCTGCTCCCCGCTCCCTGCTTCCCACTCCCCACTCTCCACTCTCCTATACCTTTTAAATGGGATTTAGTATGACTAATGGATAGGCCTGCTACGAATAAGGAAAAATGATATTGGTATTGATATTTTGAGCTTATGCTGTCCCATCTGCTTTTTACTTGCGACTTGGTGTGAGATGATCTAGAAATGTGTATTTCATGACAAGGATAAAGAAAAGTAATGGCAGAAATTCAGTTTTCCAAGGGGTTAAAAGAACCTGTTGTTCCCGATATCCGCTTAAGTCGCACTAAAACGGGGGAGAAGGGATCGGCAGAATTTTATTTTAAGCAACCGACTATCCTGGGAGATCAACAAACCGAGGAAATCACGGGGATGTATCTCATCGATGAGGAAGGGGAAATCGTCACCACGAAAGTAAAAGGCAAATTTATCAACGGTAAACCCATGGCGATCGAAGCTACGGTTATTTTCAATTCTCCCGCAGAGTGGGATCGTTTTATGCGTTTTATGGAGCGTTACGGTAGCGAAAACGGTCTAGAATTTACTAAATCTTCCTGATTTGGCCCTTAGCTTTCGGCAATTTGTCAAAAAACCCGCATTCGGGATCGATGCGGGTAGAGGTGAAAAATCAGAGGAAAAACCTATTTAACTGCCAACAATTCCACATCGAAAAGTAAAGTCGCGTTGGCAGGAATCACCCCACCGGCACCCCGCGCACCATAACCCAATTCTGGGGGGATAATTAAGGTACGCTGCCCACCGACTTTCATCGATGCGACTCCTTCATCCCATCCTTTGATCACTTGACCAACTCCAATGGTAAAGGTAAAAGGTTGATTGCGATCCTTGGAACTATCGAATTTTTTGCCGTCTGTCAGGGTTCCCGTGTAGTGAACAGTCACTTTTTGACCTTTTTGAGGACTTTCTCCAGTTCCTTCCACGATATCTATGTATTTTAGTCCCGAATCGGTGGTGACTGCTTGATCTAAATCCATGGAGATGATTTCCTTATTAATAGTTTGAGTGATAGCGGGTGGAGCGATTTCTGCGGCGATCGCATTGGTTTTTTCCCCTCCACCAAAGAGGGAAGCAACGATTAAAAATAAGCCACAAACCGCAATAATAGCAAAACTGAGCAAGATTTCGCGCATTGATTTCATAGTTCCCTAACGCCAGAGTTTATTCTCTAAGTCTCTCACCTGCCGTTCTAATCTATCAATCCTTCCCCGCAGTTCATCCATTTCCGATTGTCGGGGAACCCCTAAATCCTGCAAGATATTGCGGATATAGCGTTCTAAGTTATTCTCGAAGCTCCCTTGTTCAGACTTCATCTGTGTCATCAGATCATCGACAAAGTTTTTAGCCTGATCGGAATTGATTTTACCGTCTTTTACTAATTCGTCGCTCACTTCTTTGATCTTTTCTGCCACCATGGAAGTGGTGCCAATACCCATCAGCAGCAATTGTTTAATCCAGTCGCTATTATCCATTGTTTTCACCCCCTTCAAGGAGACGGTGATAAAAATATTCCTATTCCATTATGGACTTTTGCGGCGGTAACAGCAGAGCGATCGAGCAGATAACCCGCCAAGGCTATCCCGGTGGAACTACCCCCATCTAGGTTTAAACCGTCCTTTGCCGACATTAACAGCAAAATTCGGGCTAATTCGCCTAAAGTTGCCCCCCGTCCCCCGACGCGATTATGGATAGCCACTAACAAAATTTTTCCTTCTCGGCTGACTGCGATCGCACTGCGGGAAGCTTGTTGATTTTGGAATGCAGGACTAAATTTTTCGGCATTTCCATCCAAAACTATGCGCCCATTCTGCAATAATAGGGGGCCAGCACCTAAAATCTGGGGATAATCAGCAAAATCTCTCGGTAGGGTGACGCTATCGAGGTTGACTCTTTCACCAATATTTAAACTAATATCTGTCTTTCGGCAGATGACTAAATAGCCGTTTTCCGGTATGGCGATACTGTCCTGTGGCAAAAGATTATTTAATTTCTCCGTCACGCGATCGCCTTGAACGACTAACCCGGTTTCGCGCTCGGTGAGGGGATGATAATTACTCCCCCAATCGCGAGTATAACGACTGCAGCCGGCTGTCAGGAAAGCACTATTTAACTGGGTTAGGGGAAAACGTTGTCCGGTGGCAGTAATCAGGGTTTCCTCTAAACTCAGGCGATCGATCCTGATTTTACCACGATTATCCCATGCGATCGCCCCTCGGTTTAAAATTGGTCCGGATAACCATTTGCCATCCACACGAATTGCCCCCAAAGGTAACTGATTATTACGATTAAAAAAGCCGCCATTAATCATCGCTACCGCGTTACTTTCGCTATTAATCGTGATCAGGGGATTAGTGCCGCGCATTGAGGTGGAATTAGCGGTAATTGGTTTAATAGTTATCTGAGGATTTCTGGGATCGATTTCTAACCAAGTCACGGGAAACCAATCTTGATCTAACTGGATATATTTTTGATTCCAGATTAACCCTGGTTGCCAAACAATGCGCTTTTCATCCATAGCATCGGGACGAGAATCAATGATAATTCGGGGAGGATTATCCACACTGCTGATCTGTAATCCGTAGGCAGTGGGAAGGTTAATTTTTAAACGACTGATCACCCCATTATTTTCTAAGGAAGTGATCTGAGTAGGTAAGTTATTATTAGAGTTACCTAGATCATCTTCATCGTTATTTTGATTACTGTTGCTGATAGTTTGGGGTTGAAACCTAGAGATAAGGGATTGCTGGGCATTTCCTTCTAGGGTAATCACTGCTTGATTTTTTGCCTGACTGACTTGCCAAAAGGTCGGGCGATCGAGTTGAATAATAATCCTTTGTACTGCTCCATAATTTTCTAGCTGAATATCTTGCATCTGGGGAGCAGCAAAGTTAATAGTTAAACTATCGCCATTAATAGTGGTTGTTGCCCCCATTTTTAGTAAAATATCTGTAACGTCTAGCCAGCGATCGGAATCGATTAAATTAGCCGATAAAGTTTGTAAATTAAACCAGCTTATCGGTTGCTTTTTTGGATCATTTGTGCTAAGAAAATCCATGCCGAATAATTGTCTTGCTCCCGTGTCACCCATGGCGATTCTGGTACTATTTGCTGTTGTCCACTGTCGCCAAGAAACGGGCAAAGAACGACCATTAAGAATAATTTTTTTTCCCTGTTGCTGGTTTGATAAATCCCTAGAAGCTAAAGTTATTGGTGATCTGTGATCGGCTAAAGATATAGCTGGACTGCCGATAATTATCAAGGAAGTTACCGTTAAACAGATAGATGATAAATTCAGATAATTTAACTTCATAAATATCTCCCTAAATCACCTTGTTTAAGGGGAAATTTGAGGATTTATATTCTTGGCAAGAGAGGCTAGAAGGGACTATATTTTTTTGATCGATAACCTCTAATAATTCTTCAGGTGTTACTACCATCGGTTTAGAGTTATATAGATAACTAGAGGCTTTTTTAAGTTTTTGATCATAGGTAACTAAATAATCACAATTAGCGGCACTACTTAAAATTAAAACATCATTCGAGTGTCCCAAAATATTGCGAATATCTCTAGCATTTTGCCAATATTGATCAAGTTTTACTAAATCAAAATCCAAGATAGTCACCTTTTCTTGAATCCGATCGACTATTTCAGGATGATTACGAACTTCTGCCAAAAATAATAACTCTTGTAAAACGATCGCATTAATAGCAAGACAAACGCGATCGAGTATTTCTCGATCAAATAAATGCACACTGGCAAGATCTCCTCGTAGATAAGAAATCAAAACATCAGTATCTAAAAAAACTAGAGGCTTCTCCATTGATTTTCTTCTCCTTGATGATAAAGAGCAATGATTTTTTCCGTGACTTCTGTAATAGTGAGATGATCGGTATTAACTTCGAGCGCATCTGCGGCTTTTCGCAGGGGTGCTAGGGAGCGATTACTATCCAAATAATCCCTTTTTTCAATCTCTTGGGTTAATTCTGCGAGACTAATCCCACCATTTCCCTGCGCTTCTAAGTCTTTTAATCTCCTTCTGGCTCTTTCTTCGGGTGTCGCTGTCAAGAAAATCTTTAATTCCGCTTCTGGGAAAACATTAGTACCAATATCCCGACCTTCCACAACTATTCCCCCCGATATTCCCATCTGTCTTTGCAGGGTGACTAACTGCTGTCGCACCGCTTTTTGAGCGGCAATTCTGGACACTTGCGCGGTAATTGCGGGAGAGCGAATCTCTAAAGTCACATCCTGCCCATTAATCTTCACTATAGTCACATTTTCGGGACTATCGGCCGGGATTATTTCTATCTTCGCTAAAGATAATAACTCGGCGATGGCCGCTTCTGCGGACAAATCCAGACCGGAATTCACCACCAACCATGTCACCGCACGATACATCGCACCGGTATCGAGATAGGTTAACCCCAATTTTTCCGCTACTAAGCGCGTTACCGTCGATTTTCCCGCTCCAGCAGGTCCATCAATAGCGATAACTGGCCGACGTTGACGCAAGATAATATTATCAATTAAACGGGTTTGACCGATCAATCCGGCGATCACTAACAGTCCCCCTGTCTCGATCTGCTCGATCGGTTGTAAACTCTGGGGATGGACTAAATCCAGATACTGACAGCGAAATTCTGCTACTCTGTCCAGATTTTTTTGCACAATAGCCAGTAATTTTTCCCTTTGTCTTTCCCCTAAACGAAAACTTTCGAGAGCTAATTGCAAACTTTTGACGATAATTGTCGCTTTTTCCCTTTCTGTGGCCGATAGATACTGATTGCGAGAACTAACTGCTAATCCCGATGTTTCTCGCACTGTAGCACAAGCGCGAATCTCGATCGCTAAATTTAAATCCCTGACTAATTGCCGGATAATCGCTAACTGTTGGGCATCCTTTTCGCCAAAATAGGCGATCGTCGGTGCAATTATATTAAACAACCGCGTGACAATTGTGGCTACTCCCTGAAAATGTCCCGGACGAAAAGCACCACATAACCCGCTAGTCAGAGAAATCGGGGGAACAACTGCGGTTATCTCCTCAGAATTACCAATTCCTAAAGTTTCCGCACTGGGAGCAAAAATAGCAGCAACTCCCAAAGATTCACACAATTGGCGATCGCTGTCAAGGCTGCGGGGATAGCGAGAAAAATCCTCTGTGGGGCCAAATTGTAGAGGATTAACAAAAATACTGACCACAGTTACCTCCGCTTCCGTCACTGCGCGTCGAATTAGACTAGCATGACCTTTATGGAGGGCGCCCATGGTTGGCACGAGGGCAATACTATGATCATGGCGATAATCAGCCAAAAAAGTGCGTAAACCGGGGATTGTTGTGAATATTTGCACAGGGTTCACTCCTTTAATAGCCTATTCCACTACTATTCGCCAGGGGATGCTGCCCGATGATCGATTCGGCTGCTTCCAGGGAATCGGCTTTAAATAATAACATCCCATCGCCTCTTTCTGTTCAATAACTCGTTTTTGTCTCCCGTCCTGTCTCGGTTAACCGCTGCATATATGCTTGTTTGACAAACCGGGGCATAATTTTTTTCAGGACAATGACCGGTAAGCAACCCGACAATTATATAGATTAATGGCAAAAAAGACTTGACAAAATCCCTCGATTTGACCTATACTTTTTATTATAATGGGAATCCGTGCCGAAATATATATAAGCCTTTTTAGTCTAGACTATTTTAAAAAAAAATTATGCAATTACAACCCCAAAAAAAACTTGAAACAATATCAATTAATACACTTGATCGGTGAATCGAATAGGGAACCTTCGATCGAGTCGAGGGGGAATTAATCAGCAGTAATCAAGTTCCCCTATTCGTTGTCACGATTTGGCTAAAACGAAACCTCGATCATCAATTTCAATTTATCACCCTCAAACCCCGAAAGGAAAAATAAACCATGGCGCAACTCTACGAAGAAGTGACCCTAGCCCGCGACGTTCCCGAATACAATCTTAAGCAGGGTGATTCGGCGATTCTTGTCGATATAGTTCCCCATCCGAAGGGGGGTGAGGAAGGATATGTTTTAGAACTATTCAACGAAGTAGAAGAATCGGTTAACGTCGTCATTGTCCCGAAATCGGCGATTCAAGAAGAGGAAAAAGAAGGTTCTTCGTTACTTGGTATGGTTCGATATAGGGGCATAAATTGACTAAATCCTGATCTGGCAAGAGACTTAATTGATTAGTTTGTTCTAGAGCGAAAACAATTGACAAAAATCGCAGCAATGTCTGTCTCTATCGGGGTTTCATTCCTTATAACCCCCTCCACTGCATAACACAAATAGATTAATGCTAAAAAAGACTTGACAAAATCCCTCGATTTGACCTATACTTTCTAGTATAATGGGAATCCGTGCCGAAATATATATAAGCCTTTTTAGTTCCGATAATTAAGTGGTTCTGATTAAATAGAAGATAGATTTTGTCTTTGATCCCCTTGCCCCCTAGGGTTGATTCAAGGTAGGGTTGATTCATGAATCAACCCTACCTTGAGGGGGTTTGGTCCCCCCTGCCCCCCTTGATAAGGGGGGTTTGATCCCCCCTGCCCCCCTTGATAAGGGGGGTGTTTGACAGTTAACACCTACCTACTTAATAAACCATCACCGGGTAAATAGCCAGAGATAGAAATTATGAAGGAAAGCACCGTCCCCACCATTAATCTCGCTCCTAAACTCAGACGCGATTTATCTTTATGGAATCCCTTTGATTATCTTTTGCTGTTGTACTGGGTGTTTTATTTTCCCCAAGCAGTGCGCTGGTATGTGGAAACGAGAGGCGGCGGCGATAACCATCCCGTACAATTGCGTCTAAGGATTCAGGGTCTTCTCTTAACTGTAATTATCGTTCTAATTATCTGTAGCATAGCAGCAAATTTAGGACTTTCTGTTAATTGGGGGGACGTGCTGTCGGGCGCGGTGTTGGGCGCGGTGTTGGGCGCGGTGTCAGGCGCGGTGTCAGGCGCGGTGTCAGGCGCGGTGTTCGGCGCGGTGTTCGGCGTGTTGGGCGAGTTGTCGGGCGTGGAGTCGGACGTGGAGTCGGGCGTGGAGTCGGGCGTGGCGTCTAAGGTCGGGGTGTGGGTCATGGTGTGGGGCGGGCTGTTGCGCGCGTCGGGCGTGGCGTCGGGCGTGGCGTCGGGCGTGGCCTATGGCGTGGTGTTGGGCGTGGTGTTGGGCGTGGTGTCGGGCTTGTCGGGCGTGTTCGGCGCGGTGTTCGGCGCGGTGTTCGGCGCGGTGTTGGGCGCGGTGTTGGGCGTGTTGGGCGCGGTGTTGGGCGCGGTGTGGGGCGGGGTGTGGGGCGTGTTGTTGGGCGTGTGGGGCGCGGTGTGGGGCGCGGTGTGGCTCGCGTCAAGGGAGACAAGGTCGGGCGTGGGCGAGTTGTCGGGCGTGTTGTTTTTGGTGGTGCCCGGCGTGGTGTGGTGCGTGGGGTTCGGCGCGGTGTCGGGCGCGGTGTCGGGCGTGTCGGGCGTGTTGTCAGGCGACGTGGTGTGGGGCGTGTTGTCGGGCGCGGTGTGGGGCGCGGTGTGGGGCGCGGTGTGGGGCGCGGTGTGGGGCGTGGCGTTGGGCGTGGTGTCGGGCGTGGTGTCGGGCGTGGGGTTAGTGTTGTCGGGCGTGGCGTTGGGCGTGGCGCGGGGCTTGGCGTTGGGTGCGATGGTGCTGGGCGTGGTGTGGTGCGTGTGGTTCGGCGTGTGGTTCGGCGCGGTGTTCGGCGCGGTGTTCGGCGTGTTCGGCGTGTTCGGCGTGTCGGGCGTGTCGGGCGCGGTGTCGGGCTTGGCGTTCGGCGTGGTGTTAGGCGTGGTGTTTATATTCGCCTTTTTCCGTCCTGATAATTGGCTAATCGGGCTTTTGGCGGGCCCCCAAGGACGACTTTTTCCCCGTATTACCCTTCTACCGCTGCCGGGGTTAACCTCGACTCTACAACAATGGTTACAGCAAGACTGGGAAACGGCTATTAATAACCTCAATCAATACCTTCGGTACAGCCGCCAGTTTATTCCTGTCCTTGCCGCCGTTAATCGCGTTTTACCGCAATTCCCAGAGGCAGAAATTATCTATCGCATCTCCCGTCTGGCAGAAAATCCCTCCGATTGGCAATTGTTAAAATATGCGTCCGCGTCGGCGAAACTGTTTTCTCTTGCTGACAGCAAAATCCGTCTCGATACTCCTGCTCGCGCCGCCGCCGCTGGTTTTTGGTATCTTCACCAACAGGACACCGAAAAAGCCGAAAAAGCCTTTGCTGTGGTACGTTCCCTCGCCTACGGGCAAGAAATGTATAGCCTAGCCCAAACTTTACACCGATTTAGTCGGGCAGCAACTTTCGATAGTATCGGTTTCCTGAAAGTTGCCCCCATTGCCGCAGAACCTTCATTACGTCCGCAAACTTGGCAAGCTATCAGCAGTTTAAATCGAGTTATCGCAGAAATGGCTTTAGCACAGAGAAGTAGAGATCGGATTATCGGGGAATTAAGCGATATAATCGACCGACAGGCTGCCAATTTACCCCAAGCAGAAAAAGCATTAATCCTTTCTATCGCCCAAAAATGGAAAACTTGCCTGTAGCTTGTAAGCTAAGACGCATTTAAACCGCTTTTTCTTAGATTAGCCGAATCTCCCCCCCCCTGCCCTAGGGTTGATTAGACCTCTTGCAAAAGTCTTAAGTCGATCCTTGTACAGCAACATTTTTGAAGATTATCAACTACTAATAAATAATTAACTGAAAGTCCCTCCCATTATTGTTTCTATCGTTTGTTTTCGGATTTATGCAAGAGGTCTATTCACAGTAGGGTTGATTCATGAATCAACCCTACCCTACTTAGGGGGGGGGGTTGGGGGAAAATGGGTCTTAGCTTACCCACACCTGGCCCCGACGAAAAACTTTAGTATAATCAAGAACACTGAGTATTTATTAGCTTTTCTGTCTAAGATTGATGTTAAAGGCTGTTCTGTTCGATTTTAATGGGGTGATCATCAATGATGAACCGATCCATCAAGAGTTAATCAATGAAATCTTGATCGGAGAAAATTTACTGCCCCTAGGGTCGGAATTTGCGGAGTTATGTCTGGGAAGAAGCGATCGCGTCTGTTTGCGTAATGTTCTCACCCGTCGCGGTCGTCAAGTGACCGAGGAGTATCTGACCAAGTTAATTAACAAAAAAGCGAGTTTATACCGAGAAAGATTAGGAAAATTAGAGAAACTTCCTATTTATGAAGAGATATACTCTTTTTTAAAACGGGTTAAGGCCAGGGATCTACAAATCGGTTTGGTGACGGGAGCAATACGCTCGGAAGTAGAATCGATCTTGCAACAGGCGGGCCTTGGGGATTACTTTAGTGTCATTGTCACCGGGGATGAGATCAGCACCAGTAAACCTCAACCGGATGGTTATTTACTGGCCGTAGAAAGATTCAATCGTTGGAATTTTAATCTACAATTGCAACCCTGGGAATGTCTGGTGATTGAAGATACTTTTGCCGGTTGCGAAGCGGCAAAAAGAGCGGGAATGCAGGTGGTGGGAATCGCTCATACCTACCCCTTCCATTTTATGCAGAGAGTGTCTAACTGGGCGATCGATAATTTCTCCCAACTAGATCTCGATCGCGTGGAAGAAACTTTTAGCCAAATCGGGGATAAAAAGGAGCGATCGGGATTTTTAGGCAATCTATGACCATCTAGGGGCGATTAACAAGCTGAAAATCCCTACTTGCAAAAATCGGCAATTCGTGTTATGCTAACGAAAGTGCTAAGAAAATGCGGGTGTAGTTTAGTGGTAAAACCCTAGCCTTCCAAGCTAATGATAGGGGTTCGATTCCCCTCACCCGCTTAGGCTGTTGTGCAGTAAACGTCTAAGGAATTATCGGTAATATCAACGGCGATTCTGACTTAGAGATCGCTATCTTCTAAATATCTCTGCAAATCTTTGGTACGCTGCTCGGTGACATCTGCCAAACAAAAACCGTAAATCATGGGAGCCATCGATCCTCCCTCATAGGCACTTCTTTCAAATTCGCAACTGCTGTCTCTAAACTTAATCCAAGCTTGTTGGGCGGTAATTAATTTTTGTTTGCGAGCAGCTGACAGTTTTGGCAGTAGTTGTCGATAAACTTGATTTAACTTGCGATCGGCGTTTTGATAAGCGATGCTGGCACAAATGTTCATTTGGCTTTGAGTCTGGGGATTGTTACAGTTAGGATTTTGAGCTAGTTGCAAGTTCGTCGTTCCAGATGCGGGACTTGCAATGCTAGGGGTAGCCATCCCGACGGCAAATAAACTTGCTATGCTTAATACGGTTAGCAAAAACTCGCCCATGTTTACTTATTTTAATGACGGTAAGAATAGGATAACAGAAATGCGATCGAAGCGATAGGGAGCGCAATCCAATTCATTTATACTAAATCCAGTTATTAAAGACTGATTATCTATTCCCTCTTTTGCCTTTTGCCTCTTGCATGAGTGCCTCTCCTCATAACTAGCCTATACTCAACGGATTTAGTATTATTCGCTTGCTTAACTCTATTTCATTATTTCCAAAAAAGAAAATTAGAGGAGTTGATAACTAAAAAACCCAGACGGGAACTCGTTTATAAGCGGGGGTTCCACAGCGAGGGTCGATTTTAGCCTTAAATAAAACATTAGCTTCGGGATAAAACATAAAGCCAACACCTTCGCGAATCGGACCGAAAATAAGTTCGATATTTTCTAATTTACCGGCATCTCCTTGAACGGTGACTCGTTGATGTTCTTGAAGGCCCGCTTTTTTGGCATCTTCGGCGTTCATCAATAAACAATGACGGTGGGGCATTCCCCGATATTTATCGCCCACTTGGTAAACGACGGTATTATGTTGTCCATAACTGCGTCCTGTTCCGAGAATCAGGGCAATTCCGGGGGCATTTTCCGGTCGGTTAAAATCTTGCTTTTGCGGCGCTTTTAAAGTGGGTAAAGGGGTGACGGACATTTGCGCTTTTCCTGTCGATGTTGGAAAATGGGGTTCGGTAAAAATCCGTCCGCTAATGGTAAATTCGGTTTGGGTTTGATCTAATTGCCCGATTTTTTGATAGCCCGGAATCGTTTTGGCGATTAACTGACGAATATAGGCGGTGTCGTGTAATCTCGACCAATCAATCGGGTTTGTGCCTAAAACCTTGACGGCAATGTTGGTTAATAGTTCTACTTCCGAGATAATATCGACATCGGAACCCTGTAGATGACTGCTTCCCCGCTCGTTAAAACGGACAAAATTATTGCCCGATTCGGTTGTTGTCGGGTGAGGATTTTCAAAACGAGCGAAGACAGGTAAAATTACCGTATTTTGTCGGGCTAATCCCTGAAAATGTCCTAAATTTGGCTTAGTAGCTACATAAAAAATCGTATCAATTTGTGCTAAGGCTTTTTTGGCTTGAGTTAAATCTGGATTTGCCCCATAAAGATTACCTCCCAAACAGAAAAGGGTGTTGATTTTTCCCCGTTCGGCAGCTTCAATTAATGCCCTGGTATCATAACCGCCGGTTATATTTAATGGCTTTCCTAAAAGTTGAGCAAGTGCCTCGGCGATTTCCTGACGTAATCTCACCGTAACGCCCATAGAACCGAAGCCCTGTACATTAGAATGACCTCTGATTGGCATGGTTCCGGCTCCGATTTTGCCAGCATTTCCCGTCATTAAAGCGGTATTGGCAATACTGATAATATTATCTACCCCGTTTTCTTGTTGTGTAACCCCCATCGCCCAAGCGAAAACCACTCGCTCTAAATTGCCGAAAAGGGCGGCGGTTGCTTCAATTTCTTCTCGGGATAAACCGCAGGTTTTAGTAATGGTTTCCCAGGGTATTTGTCGGGCATAATCTATAACAAATTGCCAATTTTCTGTATGGGATTCGAGATAATCCCACCGGACTAAATTTTGTTCGATCAAAGATTTTTGTAATCCGACGAATAGGGCGGTATCGCTACCCGGAATCGGCTGTAGGTAGAGAGTAGAAATATCGGAACCGCCCCGCAATAGGGATTTAATCGGAAAAGCGGGCGAGGAGAATTTGACCAATCCGACTTCAATTTGCGGGTTAATAATAATAATTTTACCGCCGCGATCACGAATTTGAATTAATTCATTCATCAGGCGAGGATGATTAGCCGGAGCGTTAGAACCGATCAATACCACACAATCGGCTTGTTTTAAACTTTCCAGACTGACCATCGAAGTTCCGGTTCCGAAAACCTGTTTTAAGCCTACGGTCGAGGCGGCATGACAGAGATCGGAACAATCGGCTAAATTATTACTTCCTAATGCCCGGAAAAACAATTGTAAGAGATAGGCGGCTTCATTAGAAGAACGTCCCGAACTATAGGAGGCAATAGTCTCGGACGGTTGACGAAAAGCTTGTTCGGCTAATCGATACACTTCTTCCCAACTAATACGTTGATAGTGACTTTCTCCGGCTTTTAAGAGGACGGGATAACTGAAACGACCCAAGCGATCGCATTCTAGGGAGGTTAAGGACTGTAATTGAGCGAGATGATAGGTTTGAAAAAAATCGGTTTTAATACCTGGCATTAATTCGGAAGTAACTGCCTCGACACTTTTGAGACAACGTTGCAGACTTTCCCCCGCTTCGTTGACAAAACCGCCCTTTTGTCCTCCCGTTCCCCAAGCGCAAGCTAAACAGGCACTTTTATGATTTAAGGTTTGCCATAGTTTAATCCCTTGAGGAGAGAGAGTTTTTTCTGCCCAATATTGCAATACGGGAAAACCCCCGCCCGCCTCAATTTTGTTGGATGTTTCTCGTTCGTTCATCGTTTTTTCTCTCGATTTTTTCTCAAATTCATCCGATAGGGAGAGTGTACCCAGTACAGTTGAGTTTATCACCATTTTTTAAAAAGTGCATCAGCAAGGCATAAACGACTGGGCAAGCTACGGCTGGTTATTGACAATACTCTATGATTGTGATTTTATCAGACTAGGGAGAGGTCTATTAAAAATGATAATTCCGATGGATGAAAATGAAGACTTTCAACATTTAGAAGAGATGATCGCCAATCTCCAAGTAAAACAGAAACAGATTCTGAAAGGGATGTTAGATTATCCGATTCAAATCGATTCGGCAATGGGGATACTTTCCGATCCATCTCGGCAATTGGCAACAACTCATAATAATATAACCAGAGTACATAAAATTCTTAAAGAATTGGAAAAACAAGGATTGGTTAGTTTCCATAATCCTCAATATTCTTTGACCGAGTTGGGAAGAAAAATAGTAAGACACCTTAGCAATAAGAGTCCAACCCCAAGACGGGATGCACAGAGAAAGGAAAGACTTAAAAAAAGTTACGATTTTTTAGAACTCCATAAGCAGGGCTTAAGCTATCAGCAAATAGCCGATCAATACGGCATAAGTCGGGAGCGCGTCCGTCAAATTCTTGCCAGTAACCCCGAATTTGAAGCTTATCGGCAAAAACAAAAGGAAAACAATTATCGTTGAACGACCACAAGAAAAGCGAGAAACGAAATTTACAATCTTTCTAACAATTCCTCGCGGGATAAATTCGCCAAAGAAAGAAGTAACCCGGTGCGTTCCGAGATGGGAAGTTGGGCAATCTTTTCTACCAGACTGGATAATTCCGAATCTAGGGGGCCAAAGCGTCCTTCCAGAAGACTGGTTATCAGGGAATACCGTTCTTCTAAACTACCTTGTTCTATCCCTTCTTGCTTTCCTTCTAATTTCCACTCTTCTCGTTGCTTTAGATAAGCTGGTGATAAGTTCATGATGTCCTCCTGTTCTTCGGTACTTAAATTATCTCTCAACTCTAAGTTTTTGCGCCAGTTCGCTAAGATTTCTAATAAATTCTCTCGAAAAGGATTGCGTTCTGGCAGTTCAACTAACTCTTCAACTGCTCGTTTTTGAGTTCCTCCTTTACCTAATACTCTCAACCATAAGGTGTCTTCATTTACTGGTAATTGATGAATGACAATGATGCCCGCTTTGAGAGACTTCGCTAAAAAGTAAACCCCTGTTAACCAATTACTCTCATCGCTGTGAGTCCCGAAATCTTCAATCATTCTAGCTGAAAAGGTGGGCGTTAGAATCCAGAGAACTGGTAGTTCAGCTTCTGTTAGAGTTTTGTTTGACCGTTTCGCTTTTCTCAAGACATCCCCATGAACCGTGTATAACTTTGACAAACAACTGCGAATCTCTACCTCGGTCGGGGGATTGCGGAAAGGTTCAAACAAACAGGAAGTAGCCGCCATTTTTCCAAGTAATCCTAAAGGTAACTCAGTGGGAGGAGGTGAGCTAAATGGTTCAAACCAGACATCGATTTCTTGAACCTCACTTTTTACTTTCTTACTTTTTCTAATCGTCCCTAGAGGTGTTAGTAATTCCTCCAGATATTCCTTAGCAAATTGGTCATGAATTTGGCGAGTCATTCAAATTAATAATCAAGCATAAAAAGGACGGTAATAATCTTATTATATCATTAATTAAAAAGGAATCCAATCGACAAATCGATCCATCCTTCTGCTTCGGTAGTTTCCCAAATCATAATTAATTCTTCGGCTAGTTTTCCCATTGTTGTTGTGGGACGTATCCAAAACAGTCCCCAGATTTGTTGATTTTTTTGCCAATATTCCTCTAAATGTTCAGGCATACTGGTACGATTATCTGTCACTAAGAGTCGTTGAGATAATCCTAAATACTGACTAAGTGATGAACGCGAAAGCAGGGAAAATTGCCAATCCTGAGATTTAGTTTTTTAGCCCCTCACAACTTTACTTAGTTTGCTTAGTGTTATCTGTCCACAAGTTCCATCAGGAGACAATCCATATTTGTTTTGGAACTCTTCAATTGCTTTTGTTAATTCTCTATCAAATTCTTCATTTTCAGTATTTCCTTGATATAGGGATGCTTTGGCAAGCATTTTTTTAAAATCAGATACTCTTAAACTCCGTTGTGTTAGCTGAAATATTGTATTCATTTTTTGAGTTGCTAACTTTTTATCTTCTGGCAAACTATTTAACCATTCTAAATACTTTCTATTCTGATCATCTCTTGTTTTTCTGTGGTCTTCGGTTATTGAGTCTTCCAGTAAATCAACTAGACTCAGTTTATCTCTGATAAGTTCTTGAAGTTTATCTCCCACTGCATTGACTATCTGTTCTTTTTGCTGTTGGAGTTTTAATTCAATATCTCCAACTTTAAATTGATCGATATAAGAAATAGAAGCGGCGGCAAAAGACCCAAAAAACCAAAATATAGACTGTTTTCTTATCTCATTTTCTTTGCATAAGAAAAATGTATAGATAGCCATCATAAACGAAAAAAATGTAAATAAATATCCTATTAGTTCTAGTTTGCTAATATTTTTTTTACTATTGGAATTTTTAGTCATTACATAATTTCCTCAATTATTTTGATCTTAATCAGAAACAGACTTGTTTAGATACTCCTAATCGCTCACTGTCTCCCTTTTTTTCTTTCCGATCCTAAGTAACTTATAACTTGGGAGCATCTCATTTTTATACTTGTCCTAAAACTGGTTTCTAGCAATCTGCGGGCAGCGACCTTCTGGCTTGTATTCCTCTCAGAGAACTCCATAAAAAAGATGATCCAATAGTCAAGTGGTTTGATAAGGGATTTCCACAAACCACTTTGGCAAATGGGGAAGTCGATTAATCTGTTTTTCCAACTCTGCCATT